>NZ_JAMOKS010000049.1:0-41482 GCF_023656785.1 Parabacteroides caecihominis | reverse complement strand
TTCTTGGTGATAACTCGCGATAGTTCATAACTCATGCTTTTGAATAGCCGAAGTTAATTTCTTTCTACTACTTAACAAAATTTCAAAGAACTTTTTCAAAGACTAGTTTTTACACAGTCTCTCGAGAGGGGGAAGGGGGTGTGTTATTGTTTCGCCCTATAACTAACTTTAACACACCCCTTATCCCCTCTCAAGAGGGGAAACTGTTACTCCCGTCACTATAACTCAAACATTTCTAAATATTAATATATACAAAATGAAAACTCTTGAAACCATTCTCAACTTCCTCACCAGCCTTGCCCGGATCATCTTTCCCCGCAGGCAAAAGCCGGCAGCCAGTGACTGCCCTTGTCCCCATCCCTATCCTCGTCCTGTTCCTGATGGCGATCACCCTGCTGTCTCTACTGATGGAGCAGACGGAAGTGACGCTGACTGCTATCGGAGCGATACTCTCGCTCTCAACCAGGGCGACTGGGGAATAAAACAACGTGTCGAACCCATAGACATTGCCGGTTACAGCCTGATGGCTGGGGGACTGATCGGCGGTCTGTACAAATTATTCACAGCATGAGTTACGAAGAAAATTATCAACGTATGATCCGCCGCAACAAAGCGACCGGATATGCCATCTATGACTGTCTGCTGAAGGCTTACCGAAAACATGCTGAAAGTATGGATGCCTCCGGTATTACCGATCGGGATATCTCCCGGATCAGTAAGAAACTATTGGTCAGCGAACGCTGGATACGTCATATTTTATGTAAATATCATCTGTTTTTCGTTATCATCGATCAGTATTTTCCGGAAGAGGAATGGGATGATGAAGAGACGGATGTTTGATCGTTTGAAGTCTGTTATTTTCTCTGATATGGAGAGGGTAACAGACTTTTCGTGTATAAAGTTATTCGTACAGCCTCTTTACCCCATTGCAAAATGAACAATTCTTTCGCTAGCCTTACCATCTCCATAAGGGTTCACTGCTTTACTCATTTTGTCATAATACCCTTTATCATCCAGCAAAGCGGAAACTTCCTGTACAATCTTATCGTAATCCGTTCCCACCAATTTAACCGTTCCCGCTTCCAGAGCCTCAGGACGTTCGGTTGTATCACGCATAACCAATACTGGTTTACCTAATCCCGGAGCCTCTTCTTGTATTCCACCGCTATCGGTAAGCACAAGGGCCGATTTCTCCATCAGGTAAACAAACGGCAGATATTCCAACGGTTCAATGAAAAACATATTCTGCAAATCCGAATTTCCAAAAACTTCATGAATCGGTTTGCGCACGTTCGGATTCAGATGCATAGGATAGACAAAATCCGTTTCCGGATACTTCTCCGCCAGTGTCTTGATAGCCTTACACATTTGAATGAAACCCTCCCCAAAATTCTCGCGGCGGTGTCCGGTAATAAGAACAAGGCGACGATCCCTAATTTCATATCCGGCAGTTTTTAATCCTTCCGTCAATACCTTTTGTAACTCTTCATTTCCTTTAATTTTATCGACTACCAGGTATAAAGCATCGATCACAGTGTTTCCTGTTACAAGGATAGACTTCTGCTTCACACCTTCATCCAACAAATTCTGACAGCTCAACTGTGTCGGAGAAAAATGATACGTAGCAATCCTCCCCGTTATCAAACGGTTCATCTCCTCCGGCCAGGGACTATATATATTATGTGTCCTAAGCCCCGCTTCAACATGCCCCACCGGTATCTGCTGATAGAAAGCAGCCAAAGCAGAAGCCGTCGAAGTAGTCGTATCGCCATGTACCAGTACGAGATCCGGTTGTACTTCTTTGAGCACATCCCGCATGCCGGTAAGGACACGGGCAGTCACATCATATAAATCCTGTCCTTGCTTCATGATATTCAAATCATAATCCGGATGAATTTCAAAAAGATGAAGCACCTGATCCAACATTTCGCGATGCTGACCGGTGACACAAACCACTGTTTTAAACTGTTCGGGATACTTCTCAAACTCCTTCACCAAAGGAGCCATTTTTATTGCTTCGGGACGAGTCCCGAAGACGAGCATTATTGTTTTCATTGCAAATTATTTTCCACTATTTATTTGTGTAATTATTTGAAGCATTTTGTTTGCCAACAAATTACGATCAAAATCTAAAGATAATTTCTTACACCCCTCTTTACATTCATTGTATAAGTTTTCATCGGTCAATAATAAATCCAACTTTTCACAAAATTCAGTTTCAGACTCTGGTTCGAAACATACACCAGCATGATAAGACTCTATAATCTCGCGAGCTTCGCCATTCACTCCCATTAAAATAGGAATTTCCATACCTGCATTTTCAAATATTTTAGAGGGAATAACTGTCGTAAACAATTCTGATTTCCGTAAATTAATCAAAGCAATATCCAAAATAGAAATATATCTTTTTACTTCTAATTTAGATACAGGATCAAGCATTGTCACATTTTTGAGATCTAATTTTTCCTTTAAATCCAAAAGGTTACGCTTTTCGGCTCCAGATCCTAAAAAAAGGAAATGATAATTGCTCCTTCCTTCCATCCCTTTAGCACATTGCAAAATGAAATCCAATTTATGTGCCATTCCATGTGTACCGATATAACCAATAATTTTTTTATTCTGTAAGCCCAATTCATTCAACAACTGTAGATCCTTAACCACAGGAACGAAAAGAGATCGATTCACTCCATTTTTTACAACTTCTATTTTTGAAGAATCAATACCTCTTTCCACCAGCCTTCGTTTAAAGGAATCTGTTACAACAACTATTTTTTTAGCGGAATGATAACAACGTTTTTCCTGCCATTCAAAATATCGAATCAGGATATTCTCGTTCATTGCTCCTACTGTTTTAATGGATTCAGGCCACAGATCTCGGACTTCCATGATCCAGGGTTTTCTTTTCCAAAAAGAAAGAGTACGCCCTGACAAGGCTGTGAAGAATTGGGGAGAAGTAGCAATGATTATATCTGTTTTTTGAAATAATCCAGCAATGAAGCCAGAAACAGAAAAACTTATATAATCTAATGTCCGTTTAATAAACCCCTCATTAGCTGTTATATAAGTCCATACACGAATAACATGTATACCATCGATAAACTCACTCTGATAAAGTTTATTTTTATATCCTTTATAAATTTTCCCTTGGGGAAAATTAGGAAAACAAGTAATTATAGTAACATCTATTCCTCTTTGAACCCACTCTTTGCAATGTTCATAAGAACGTGTCGCAGGAGCATTTACTTCTGGAGGAAAATTATCTGTTAAAAAAAGAATTTTCATTTCAATTTATCATAAATATATATAGAATACTCCATATCAGAAGTGAATAAGCAGCAGATCTTATGTGTACTTAAACAAACATTGTAAGAATCGGAAACCTCACATTCCTCCAACCAAATACGATCTACTCCATTCATTAATATTTTTCCCTTATTTGTAGTAATCAAATTATTCTCCATAGAGACAATCTGCACAGAAGGACTAAATATAATCGTATTAATACCTTGCACAGATTTAGTAGATAATAAGTTATCAAAAATCACTATACTATCACCTATTTTACGAAATATTCTCTCATGTTTAACTCCTATATCTGCATATCCATTATGGATAGCTCTCACTTCTCCCTCTCCTTCTAGCAAAAAAACTATAGTTGCACGTTTTGCAACTCGAAATCCTCCCCAAACTTGGCTAGAATTCATATCTTCTAATGTCACTGTATTATGAGCACTTGTTCCTCGCTCATATTGTCGCCGTTTATTTTTATTATAAGTTGAAATTCCCGTATCGACAATAAAAGGAACACCATCTATCCGAAGTTCATAATTAAAGGTATCAGCATGAGCATGACCTGGGATATAATCTGGTCCAATCACTCCAACATCTATAGTAAATTCTATTCGAGAAGATAAAAATTTACGATAACCAGATTCTTTTAGAGGAACCTTCGTCCAAATCAACCCCAATCGATGAGCGTAAGCGAAAATCTCATTTGAGGTCGGAGCTATTCCATTTGCTGCATCATTAAACAACGGTATTGAACCATCACTGTATATAATTGTTTCCAGCCATCCCAACATCAAAATAGCCTTCTCTTCCAACCAAGAGGTAAGTAATATTTGTTTATCAAATCGATAATTGCATTTACTTACATTTATACAATCTAATAAACGATCCAAAAGTATCTCATGATACATTGGACTTAATTCATAATGAGCACCATCAGGCAAAATTTGTTCTTCAAGTTCTTTAAATAATAAACGCTCCGCCTTTCTAAAAATTAATTCATCACCAAAATATAAACCAGCCCATAACAAAGAGAAAGCATCTTCTAACAAATGATTTCCCAATAAATGATATTCCAAATTATCCTGCAGGATTTTGTATTGGGCATATAGCGAAGCATCCCACTTTTGTTTCTCTTCCAATGATATATTCGAATAATTCAGAGATATGAATTTAATCCAATTAATACCTCGCAAAGCAATTGGATAAGAATCTAAACCATTTTTGTTATATCTTATCTCATCTATGAATCTATTTATCCAGTAACGTCCAAGTTCGAAAGAAGAGTTATCTTGATGAAGAAAGTCCATATAATTTAGATTATAGGACCATAACTTCCCATATTTTTCATCATCCCAATGAACAAACTTTGACCTCTGATTCAAAAAATAGAAAATATCATTTCCATATAAACTGTTATATTTAGAAATAAAAGAATAAAAAGATAATGGAATCCCTTTTTGAGGCAGTAACAAGGGATATCTAAATCCAATATAATGTCTGATTAACTTTTTCATCCGGTATACTATCTGATAAAAAAGTTGACAGATCTTTAAATAACGAAGAGTATAATAATATCTACCTAAATTCATTTACATTTAATCGATTTTTATCCTGAATATTGTCCCTCAATTAAAATCATAACCTGTATTATCCTTTGATAGAAAAAGTATCTTCAATATGGTAAAACTTAATTTAACATTTTGATTTATTTGTCTCATCATTAGAAATTAGTTTTTTGTACAATTTCAAAATATCATTTTCAATTAATCTATCACTTTTACGCTTCGGTTTTATCTCTTTAACTTCCAAGCTTTGAAATAAAGAAACTAATTGATCAATATCTCCTCGAAGAACCTGATGGACATTTTCAGGTCTGTCTACAACATTTGTTGCAACAACATGTACACCACAGTCCAAAGCTTCATGTATAGAAAGACTATCACCGTCTGTTGATGTATATCTTACAAAACAATCAGACTTTTCTAGAACTGGAATAAAATTATGAGGATCACTTATCAATAAAATATTATTTTCTAAACCACACAGTAGCTTAGAGTAAGCACCAGAAGGATCAGATATGATCAATCCCCAATCATGATGTTTTCTAAATAGATCGACTAGAATTTTAATACCATAAATTTCATTACCATATTTATCTAAGGCATAATTAGAGGCATTTGTACATACGATAAAATTCACCTGCTTTTTTAATTCACTTATTTTATTCAAAATCGTTACATCTAGGGTTTCAACATAAATATTTGGAATATAAGCACTAATGTAAACTGATTCTTTATTATAAATAATTGCCTTAAAATAACTTTGCTTATTTATAACAATAGGTATATCTGCCAATTTTACCGAGAGATAATCTATAAAATTATAGAAAAAAGAGAAGCGTCCTAAATTTCCATGATAGGTTATTATAGATCTCGCATTAAATATCTTACAAATAACGATAAAGAAAAGTCTAAATAAAGGAGATGAAGAATGCAGATGTGCATATTCAGTCAACTTTATAGCATTAATAAAACCAACCACACAAAATCTACTCAAATCATAAAAATCATAAGATATACCGACTTTACTCAATAAAGAGAGTAATCGACTTACATGAATAGTAACTCCTCCAATAGGTCCTGGTTTTTTACCAATAATAAGTAGTTCAGTTTTTTTACACATAACACTCTAATTATTGAACATTTTGAGATTATGTTTTCTTATTTTTGAAATTAAGAATAACATTACTAAATCTATTTCCTATCAAATAAATAATAATAATTTACAACAAAAAGCACAAAACAAACTATCGTTTACTCGCAAAAGTTTTATTTATCAAGATTTTCATTTTATAATATTGACAAATAATAGAGTGTACAATGAGCAACATTCTTTTTCGGATACTTTGTTTTATCCATGATCCCATATAATGGTGTATAGTGTATGTATTCTTTGTAAATTTCACTTGTCTTCCATGTAAAGGACAAAAAAACTCTTGTGGATATATAATGATAGAAGAAACCTCTTGTATACCAGAAATATCTCTTAATCCATTTTTCCGTAATAATTGTGTTGTATATTCTACAATTGTTGTCATATTGTAAGTTCCATCATCCTTCAAAAATTTCATTCCTGCATATAATCTCAATATTTCCCCATAAAAGGCTAGATCTTTTATGGCTCCAAGAGCAAGACCTGGATTAATAAAAGATGTTCCTTTTTCAACTCCCCCATCATATTCACAACCCATAAATGAACCACAAGCTATAATCTCATCCATGGGGCGAATGACTTCTACATCTGTATCAAAGTAAAGTCCGCCATAATTATATAAAATCCAAAAACGAGCATAATCACTTACAAATGCATATTTTTTAGCATCATACGCTTCTTTAACATATTGAATTATATTTATATCAAAGTTCTCTTCATTCCATTCTTTTATTTCATAATCTGGAAGATACTTTCTCCATGAAGCTATACATTTTAATGCTAAGGGTGGTAAAGGATTGTTTCCAAACCAACAATAATGAATAATTTTAGGTATCATATCAATTCGATTATAATGTTAAAATCATATTACTATGCTGCGCTTTTTTCACAGTATGCCATTCTTTCTGAAAATTAAAAACATACTGTGTCGTATTTGTTTCAGAGAAAAGAATTATTCTAATAAAAAATAAAAGAAAAACCAATGATACAACAACAAATCTAGCTAAACATATAGTATTACAAAATCGTTGTTTATAAAAATAGAATAACGCATAACTCATTAAGACCAATTTAAAGCCATTAAAATAATATGTAATTCTCATCATCATTTGACTACTATGAAAAAAAAATTCACAAAGCACTCCTATTAGAAAAAGATCATACATTATATTGAATGTTTTATCAGCAAACATTAATTTCATTCTTTTACTATTTACAACAATCAATAAATAGAGAAATAAAATCAGTATATATCCTAAACTAAGAGTAGAATTATTATACATCTTATCACCATGATTATCTAAATAACGAGAATAACCTAACCAATCTATCAATAAATCAAAATATTCTACAATTTGTTGCAATGAAACCATATTTGCAGCAACAAATGAAACTAAGACGAGCACTACTTGTCTATTCACATTTCTAAACCATTGATCTTTATTACACCATATAAAATAAAGAGGAAACAAAATTAATGCAGATCGATGAAACAAAGAAGCTAATAGTATTAATGCACAATAATAAATTAGTTTTTTATTAGATATATAATGTATTGAAAAAACAAATATACAAAAAGCTATTGTTTGACGTATTGAATTCATAAACCCTGTCATTGCTATTCCTGTAAATATCAAAACAATAGGCAAAAACGATAACACATATTTATGTTTTCTAAACGATACATACAAAAAGAAAATCTGAATAAAGGCCAAAATAAAAAAATATCCAAAAGAGCCTAGATTAAAATAGTGACAAAAATGTATCAAAAAAACAAATGCAGGTTCAAAACTTTCTGAAATAACATTTATATAAGGAGTATTTCCGTATTCAAACATTTCCAAATACGCATAGAAATCAATACCTACACCATAACGCATGCCAAATACAATTGAAAACAATAATACAGGGATCATAAGCATCCACTTTTTATGACTTTTTGCAGCCAAATAAGATGTTATAACCATCATTAATGTCAGACATAAATACACTAATATCGTCTGTAGAAGTATCATAATAATTATCAATTAAACTGTTAATAATATACACACAAGAAAAGATTACTTCATATTATTCACAGCTTTAAATACACCATACATTTTTTGTATTATTGTAAAAAACAAATAAACAACTTTATAGTATCCTAGACATGACAAATCTAATGCGCACTTTATAACTCTATTTTGATATTTATATTCTGACATCTGTTTTCTATATTTTCCACATTTATTCTTAAACTCAACAGATGTAAAAATATTTGCTCGAAATGCTCTGTAAACTATCAGAAAAGACATTTTAGATACACATAGACCAAAACTAGATGTCTCACATGTTAATTTTGAAAACTTATTCAACAACATTTCACAATATTCAAAATCTTGAATATTGTATGTCTTTACTATTGAGTTTGAATTTATATTCTGCACATAATGATAAAATGCTTTCGAAAGATATGCTATCTTTATGTCATTTTTCAACAACGACACATTTGTATAAAGATCTTCACAAAAAGAAATTTTTTCAGGGAATCTCACGTCATACATATTATAACAGGCTCTCTTTATAAGCTTATTTCCACAACTTCCATGCAGGTGTTGAAAAAGCTCACACATAACTCTTTCGTGATTCAAAATTGTCGGTTCTTGATTACAATATATTTGTTTATTACCTGCGTTTATAAAGAAATCACATATCAACATATCTGCATCAGATTCTATTGCTTTTATATACAGTTCCTCCAACATATCCGGTTCAACCCAATCGTCAGGATCAGCATGTATGGTGTATTCGCCAACAGCGTTATCCAAACCACATTGCCGAGCACTCGATACGCCCCCATTCTCCTTATGGAATACCCGTACACGAGTATCCTTTCTTGCGTATTCATCGCAGATTTCCCCACTACGGTCTGGACTACCATCATCTATCAGTAATATCTCAAAATTAGTGAAGGTCTGCACCAACAGACTATCCACACAACGATATAAATAAGCTTCTGCTTTATAAACAGGAACTATGACTGACACTTTTGGATTTTCAAGCATAATAACTAATCTATTTCAAATTTTCCCGTAAAAAAACCAAAGAGATATCTTTCATCTCCTCTCTCTTTCTATTAACAACGATCCAATCGATAGGCTTCTCAAGCAAAAAAATATCCATATCATCAGTAACTAATCGATCCTCTAGACCATACATACGTAACAAGGAATAAAAACGAGCCATCCCACGCCCCTGATTAGCTATCACCAAGAAAGGTTTATTAAAAATTATACTGAACACTGCGCCATGAAAACTATCACACACAACAAAACTGGCATCCATAAATCCCCTCAGCCATTTGGTCACCGGAGGGAACACACATTGGTTGATATTTTTCATCGTCTCTCCATTCAAAGGTTGAATCGGCATTACTGTGAAAGGTGATAAATGTAAGTATTCCGCCACCTCATTTACTATCCGATTCTTCGTTTCACTCTTATCCAATATGTAACAAAGCATATTTCCATCACATGAAGATTCATTCTCCTGTTCCACTAAAAGCTCGTAATCTTCTTTGTCTAGAAGCATGGTCGGATCAAGTACAGGGATAGCCTTCACACCTAAGTATTTTGAACATAGCGTTACACCAGACTCCTCGCGTACCGACACTGCTTGAAAAGCTTGAACTAATTGCCTGCAACAATCTGTTTCACGGGATGAATATTCCCACGTATCCACACCAAAAGAAGCCGCATATGCTATTCTCCGCACATCCATCCCTCGGGTAAAATCAAGAAATGAATGGTATATATCCACGTTATACTTAGGCCGCCACACTTGATCACTGCCCACCACAAATGCCTTTATATGATTTTCTCTCACATAACGGGCAGTCTTATCAGCATCGATCATCTTCGTAGAATGCACCAGATATTTGTCTATAAAATAATCGGTATACCTTGCAATGTGCTTTATTTGACTTGGTTTTGCCACAAACGGATAACGTCGTCCCTTTCCTTTTCCAATCAATTTCAATAAAAAAGTCTTAACAGCAGAGGCTAACAACTGAAACAATCCGATCTGGCAATTCGGTTGGTCTATGGTAACAACCTCATGCCCTATACGGCGTAATACGGTTTGTAACGCATAATTTTGCAGCAATCCTCCATAATTGAAACCTAATGGTTGTGTAATAATACCAATCTTCATGATATTTTTTTCAATTTACCCTTCAATCTATCAAGAAGTCCCAACCTTAGCAAAATCGCAGACAACAACCTATGACAACGTTGGTAAAAGGAAATACTTGTCAAACTTGCCACTCTCATTTCTATTGTATTCATCCGGCTTCCGTAAAACATATTCCGATATCGATTAAGGTTCACGGAATGAATCAAGGCTGAATTTGCAGCAACCACATCATCAAAAGCAACCTCATAGTTAATAGTTGCAATTTCTCCCCAGATTTCTTTTCCTTTTTCCGTACTCACTATCACCGCGCTCACGCCTTTATCGTCATCTATCTCAGGCATCACATTTTGTATTCCCCAAAAATCCCCAATTGTAATATCACTTCCACTCTTCAAACTCTTCGCCGGACAAATATGACAACTCGGACGTAAATACAAATCCGCCAGAAAGCCTCGCAGGAAAATATTCTTGTTTAAAGGTTCTGAGAGCAAAACTAATTTTTTATCTCCGTACCCATCAGACACAGAGATAGTGAGAGCAAAACTGAATTTTTTCCAACCTAGGCATTTGTTTCTAAACGAAATGCTCTCAATACGAGCATCTCTACCATTTAAAACAGGGTGAGACAAAACTGAATTTTTTTCATCGCACTGACGTGCAGTTTCCTCCTTCAGATATTCTCGCCATACACCCGGACTCGGAACGCCATGACAAACGAAATCCACCGTCAAAAGATTATCATATTCTTTCCTGAGGAAACGTTTCAAACCCGCTATCTGACAAGGAGTTCCAGAGAATAGAACCTTACGACCTTTTTTCAAAAACTCCTCTACCTGTGAATAACATTTACCTACCCTACTTTGTACATATTTAGAACCCCGAAAAGCAGATAAACCTTCTATCGTTTCTGTATAATCATGGACAACATCCCACTCTTCATTGAATTTGGCACCAAAAACAACACCACCCTTAGCTATTACTTCTTCTGCTAACAACGTAAAAATTCCCCCGGAAGAACTAGCCATACGAATCTCTTCATTCAAATTCTTTGCGGCATAAACCATATCCGGTATTCTTGGTTCCCCCTGATTAATTACAGGGCAAACCTTTTCACATAAACTGCAATCAATACAAAGTGAAGAGTCCACTTTGGGATAAAGGAAACCTTCATCATCCTCTACCATTGTAATACAATGTTTTGGACAGCGTTGTACACAAGCCCAGCAACCACAGCACTTTTCCTTACTATCTATTTTAATCATAGACTATCTCTTTATCAATTTCAGGATCATACCACTAAACAGCGAACGTTCTGAAGCATTCATAGAGCCAAACCAGGAAAGAGGAAGATAGAATAAAGAAAATAAAACAATACCACCGGCTAAACGAGTAATATTTGATATGTCAATATCCATTTTCCATATAAGCAAGAGAGAAAATAATGTTACAACAAAAGGAATGATTGACATTTTTCCAATCTCTTTCCAAAACTTTATAATATCTATATCTTGTTTTCTTTGATAATAAATATTCATCACCACAATTTGTCCTGCCGTAAGAGCTAAAGCCGTTGCAAACGCACAACCTATGCCACCATAACTTTTTGCCATTGGAATAGATAGTCCCAAACTGACAATAGCTATGATTACATATAAAGTAGATCTAAACTTCATTTCATTACGAGCCTGTAAAATCGTAATTCCAAGATTCTGAATTAAAGGGACAGTTAAGGGGATAAAAAATAACAGGGAAATCCAATAAGCATTTTCATATCCTTCTCCTGCCCAAAGTAGAATAAACTGACGACCAAATATTATAAAACCAGCTAATACAAAAGCTATTACAATAAACTGAATACGTCCTGTCCTGATGAATAAATCAGAAATTACTTTACGATCTTCATTCCGTGTCACCATCGCCATTACTTTAGGCAAAAACAAGCCGGAGATAGCTGTAGAAAACATAATATATAGATTACTCAATTGTATGGCTACTGCATAAACGGCAACCATTGCTGCCCCCCGGAAAATACCTAAAACAAATTGTCCTGTACTCCAATAAATCCGGTCTATTATAGCATTCAAAAATATCCAGAACGAATAAATGGAAACCTCTTTCAGGAAGTCCCATTTAAAATGGGTAAAGCGTAAATGAATATGTAATTTTCTTTTACAATAAATCCAATTAATGACTAAAGTAGCAACATTAAAAAAGGTTGTCACAACTACCATTGCCACAGCCTTGTAACCAAACAAAAGCAAAACAATCATCACAATTGGATTCAGGAGAATACGAGCTATGTTTATTATTTTCTGAAATACAAAATTTTCATAGGCTGTGATAATAGCCCCCCAAATACTCATCGGAAATGTAAATGCCAGATTAAATGCCATCAACAGCAGCATCAACCGTATTTTGCCTATCTCATCCGTCGTCATATGGGTATCAAACAAACAATCTACATTACCCACCAAAAACAATCCTAAAATGAAGGCCAATGCACTAATAAACAGGTACAGCAAAAAAAACATACCGAACATTTCGTATTGCTCTTCTTGTTTACCTTCTGCTCGAAACTTGGCGGTATAACGCACTATTGCATTACCAAAACCCAAATCCAAAACAGTTAAATAAGCAATAACGGAAGCAGCCAATGAATACAACCCAAACTCCGATTGCCCCAGCATACGCAACATAAATGGAGTATAGAGCAATCCTATCAAAGTATTCAACCCTAAAACTACATAAGAAAGTAAAGCTCCGGCTTTAAGTTGGTCCATTCTCCTATTGAAAATTCTATTTTACACCTAAGTTTGTTAACGAAATTTATTTGGGCTGGATAAAATATCCAGATAATTATTTTCTATAAATTCCACAAAAATCTAATACAACTTTATCTTCCATATAAGGTAACTCTTTAAATGGATCATGGGCTGTCAAAAATACCACAATATCCGCCTTCTCATAGGCTTCTTTATAATCGGTCAGTTTAAACACCTTGTGCTCTTTCACATTCGGCTCAACTACCAGAATATCCGCATTATTACAAGCTTGCATCACTTTTGTCGTAATACACTTGGCCGGAGATTCACGCAAATCATCGATATTCGGCTTAAAAGCAAGTCCCATCATAGCGACAACCGGCTTGCGGTGGTGCTCCAATTCAAATCTTAAGATGGCATTATGCACTTTTTCGGCACACCAGAAGGATTTGTAATTATTGATCTCACGTGCTTTGGATATCAATTGTGACTCATACGGAAAATCGGCTGTAATAAAATAAGGATCTACTGCAATGCAATGCCCTCCTACACCTGCTCCCGGTTGCAAGATATTTACCCGCGGATGCTTATTGGCTAATTCGATCAGTTCCCATACATTAATACCGGCTTTGTCGCAGATGAGTGAAAGTTCGTTCGCAAAAGCGATCTGCACATCACGGGATGAATTCTCGGTCAGTTTACACATTTCTGCCGTTTTACAATTTGTCTTATGCAATGTTCCCTGTACAAACTGACTGTAAAATTCGATTGCTTTATCAGTCGACTCCGGATTGATTCCTCCGATCACACGATCGTTATGAACCAGTTCGTAGATGACATTCCCCGGCAACACCCGCTCCGGACAATAAGCAATATATATTTTGTCTTTCAACTCCGGCCGTTCTGAAAAAATCAGACTTTGCATCTTTTCCGTCGTTCCCACCGGAGAGGTCGATTCTATTACATATAAATCTCCTTCCTTCAAATAAGGAAGAACGGAACGGGTCGCTGCTTCGACATAAGAGATATCCGGTTCGTGATTGCCTTTAAACGGAGTGGGAACAACCATAAAATAAGCATCACTGATTTCAGGGGTAGTAGAAGCTTTCAACAATCCGGCATTTACCACTTCCTGTAAATACTCTTCCATACCGGGTTCAATAATATGAAGTTTACCCTGGTTTGTCATTTCTACCACACCGGAATTGATATCGACACCTAAAACGTTTACTCCATGCTTAGCTGCAATGATCGCTGTGGGAAGTCCAATGTATCCCAACCCCATAAAACATGCTTTCATAATTCTTCTGTTTATAAAAAACTTAATTATTCTTACCTAACAATATTTCAAAACTCAACGTTACTCCTAAAATTCTACACTAAGCAGATTTTATATTAAGTGTTTTTCCGTATTCTGTCAAACCATAGGTTAAGACCTACCCATACAAGAATATCAAAAGATATCAGAATATTATTATCAATATATGATATCAAACAGATATTCACACCACTGAATAAGCAAGCTATAGTCAATATCAATAACATTGCCTGCCTCTGTGTTAATCCCATACTCAACAATTTATGGTGAATGTGATTTTTATCTGCAACAAATATCCCCTTATGGCTACGCCAACGGACAAACATGACCCTCATTACATCAAGCATAGGGATAATTATTGTTGAAAATGCAACTATGATCGCTCCGTCTGAATAAGGTATAATATCAGGAGCACAAACAGTATAACGGATGATCAGGAAAGACAGGATATAACCTAATGTCAGACTACCTGTATCTCCCATAAAAATTTTCCGGCATCGCTCGACTTTACCAAATACATTATAATAGAAAAAAGGAACTAACACACCGAATGAGGCAAAAGCAAGCATAGCATACATCCATAAATGGTTATGAACATATAGACATCCTAAAATAGCCAAAGATACGCAGCTTAAACCGGAAGCTAGTCCATCAATGCCATCAATCAAGTTAATCGCATTACATATAAATACAATCAGAAAAACAGTTAATGGTACTCCCAGCCAGGGTGTCAACTCATGGATTCCGAAAATACCATATAAATTATTAATCCATAAACCGGATAAAGGAACCATGATAGCAGCAAGAATCTGCATAACAAACTTTGACCGATAGCGCAGACCGACCAGATCGTCTTTTATGCCGGTTAAGAACAACAGTGTTAACCCACAGACCAAGAAATAAAACTCCGGAATGATAAAGCAAAGCATCTCTTCAGGAATTCCATCACCCATCAGGTAACGAAGTCCTGTCGTAAACGATAATGTAAAAAGGATAGAGGGAGCAAATGAAAGACCACCTAAACGGGGTACGATGCCTTGATGCACCTTTCGTTCATCCGGAACATCAAATAAACGCTTTCGGAAAGCTACTACCAATATACGAGGTATAATAAAAGAAGAAAATAGGATAGAAATTATCACTCCTATGATAATCAATATAATACTAGTCATTTACTATTGTTTTTCGGGCACAAAAAAGTTCGTCAGTTACATATTGTAATGACGAAAATGACGAGAAAAAAGGATCGTTTTTTCTAGTCATTTTCTAGGAATACTAAATTGTTAAATTTAAAGATTGAAATATTCATCTAACCTTGTCAAACAAGGGATAATGATTTTTTTATTTTGTCTATTCAAAAAATTATGTATACTTTTGCCGTGACTAGAAAAAACGATCGTTTTATCTAGTCATTTTACAAAATCAAAGGCAAACTCCAAAGAGCTTATTTTTCATTGTATTTCATTATTACACAATCAAATAACCACCAACAAATACAGGTTTCAAATCGTAAGTAAAGCTATTTTGAGATAGGTGAATTCAGGTCTGTTTTCAGGTATTTTACAGGGGGAAACGGGCTTTATAATTTATGTATCAGAGGCTACATAAAATTCTTGATTTTTTTCAAAAACAAAAGAGGATACCTCACGGCATCCTCTCTCCTAACGCAACGAATGAATTATTAATACTTATACTTATTTCTCATTACTTCTTGCAGTCGCAAGTTGAATAAGCTACTAACATCCAAACTAATTTTTCCTGTTCTTTCAGATAGTCGCTCATCAGCGCTACTGTAGCTTCATCTCCGGCTTCTGAGGCAAGAGAAAGCAGTTTACGTTCTTCAGCGATAAACTGACCGTAAGTGTTCAGGATATTTTCCAGGGCTTCGTCACCGCAGGATACACCTGATACTTCTTTTACTCTGGCTACTTTCAAGTATTCGCTGAACTTGTTTACAGGAACACCTCCCAACATCAGGATACGTTCTGCCAGTTCGTCTACCTTCTCGGCTGCATTGTCGTACATTTCTTCGAATTTGCTGTGAAGAACAAAGAAGCCGTGTCCTTTAATATTCCAGTGGAATCCGCGAAGGTTTGTATAAAATACCTGGTAGTCGGCCAATAACTGCTGTAATGCTTCTACTACTTTGTTTGCTGCTGATGCGTCTAAATGCAAATAATCTAATGTTTTCATATTCTTCTGTTTTTTAATTGTTATACGTTTTTATTTTTCTTGTACTGCAAAGATACTGCAGATATAAACACCTGTCAAACAGATAATTATTATACCACCATAGACAAAATCTATCAACACGGTTTCAGCAAGCAGATTACTGATATCAGATCAAAAACATTCATATAAATGATATACTCAAAAAACACATTTATACATATCGGAACAAACAAACACTCTTTTTGAAGATTTAATTAAACATTCTTCATTTTACATTTCGGTCATTTTTCTTTACATATACACCAATAATCAATTGCTTAACAATAAAAATTCATAATCAGCGTTAATCCGACTCATTAACAATTGTAATTAAAAAAAGTTTAATTTACATTTGACACATAGAATATTTGCCACTAATAATTAAAACATGATACGGAAAAACTTTATTTTATTGCTATTACTGAATTTAGCAGGAGTACTTTTTGCACAACTAACGATTTCACCCACCGCCTCACCTTCAATACCGGAGGGAAGCAACATCAATCTTGGTGACTATTTCTCTGTTAGCGGAGGAACTCCCACAGGATGGACATTGGATGGAAAAAGTATTACATTTACTAATGTTTCCTTGTCCTATAAGGACAACGGAAAGTTATTACAATGCAAAGATGCATCAGGTTCCAGTAACCTGGTCCCGATCAAAGTTATTGGAAAACCGACTGTTACCAGTCTCACCGGGATGCCGACCGAACTCCTTAAAGAAGGGGATCAAGTAACGTTGACTGTCGCCTTCAAAGCAAATGGTTCTACAGGCCATACCTACCAATGGTATATCGGAAACCAGGCAATAGCCAACGCAACGACAGCGACTTTAAACTACACATTTGAAAAAGCAGATCATGGCAAGACAATTAAAGTAGCTATCAAAGCAACAGAGTTCACAGATGCAACCGAGGCCTCCGCCGGCGTTACATTCGACGGAACGATGATAACGGATAAAAACCCGGCACTGCCTGCCGGTGCAAAACTGGATAATACCGCATTCCCGGTGACAGTCGGACAGACGTTTACTGATCCTGTTATTGATTATGAAGCAACAAATCATGGGGGTACTAACTATTTTGTCACCCAAAATACTCAATACACCAATAATGATACGCATACAGTTACTTTCAATGGAAAAGAATATTCCTGTACTATAAGATTATTGACAGCAACTCCATATGCACCTGAAAAAGTAACATCATCCATTACATCTGCAGCCAGAATTCCGGCAAACATTTTAGCAGATAACAATACATTATTTTTCGATTCAGGAATTTATGTTCCAATAGAAAGCACTGGAGAGTCAGTCTTTATTAAAACCGGATTAAAGGTTATTGGGCTTGGAGACAGAACTTCACAAAGTGAGGCAACCGTTATTGGACCTAATTACGGGTATTGGGCTACTACAAACGCATACAATTATGGACACATCAAATATAAATTTTCTCATAATGTAGTTATGGAAAATATTGTATTTGACGGTGCAGGCATGAGATTCTACGGAAATGGTTCAAAAGGGGGATCCAACCAAAAAAACAACTATTACTTCATAACACTAAACAATGTCAAAAACATAGTTTTTAAAGATATCACTTTCCGGAATATTGGAACTACAACTTACTCATATTCTATACTGAACATGACAGAAGGGGAAGCAAACATAGATAATGATGAAAGAGATCCAAATAATAAAAGATATTATATAAACATTACTTTCGAAAGTGGAAATCTCTCCGGTTCATACGAACCTATAAATATAAATACCACTGACGGACATTATTTTAAGAATATATATTTTAAAAACGCTTTAACAACAAATGTCCATCAAATAGCTATTACAGGTAAAAATGCCCATGGGAATGGTAATCCCGGTTGTCGCAACATCATTTTTGCCGGAGACCTGGAACTCTATGACAAGAAAAAAATACGTCTATGGAAATACACAAGTACAGGCATATCTTTCCCTGAAAAATATAAATACCTGGAATTAAAAACGACTCCGACGACAAGTGACTATACATACGACATCACAATTGCAAGAGAAATTGATACTCCATCAGCATCATATCCTTACCTCGATGCTTCAGATGGCTCATACATCGTCTTTAATTCTTTAAATGACCCATTTAAACCTCTTAGCAATTTATTTTCAGGGACTGTCAAAAACCAATGTACATTACCTACCCCTACATTGGTTAAATTAGTCAGCAAGGATGGGAAAGTCGGTGGTTTTACAGTTCATGACTATAGTAAAGTACAGACTAATATTGTTGCTGTCAACGCTTATACAGATCCATTAACTCAGGTAAATGAGAGTAATCTGTTTAAATATAACGGTTCTAAAATCAGCTTCAATACTACCAACCCGGAATATATCAGATTACATAACATCGACTTCTCTGAAGATTATTCCATCTATGATGCTGTTAAAGATGATGGGAACAATGTGACAAACTCCAATTACGGTAGTTTCTATAACTGTAAGTTCAAGGCGCCCCAAGAAGGGGATCCGTTGGTTGTTGAAGGAGATCTGGATAAACTTCAATGGTCGGTATCCAAGACAACTAATGAAATATATGAATACAAAGATGTAGAAAACAACTCTACCACCTCTGTGATGGAAGGTACACCTGTCTATGTACAGATCAGGCCGGTTTATCTGGACAGGGTTGACTACGACCGATGGGCTATTGAATATACTGCAACGCCGGTTGATTACCATTACCCGATGGAAGATGCAATTGCAAAAACCATCCGTTATGACTTCAACAAGGGAGAAGCCCACGTATTACCGGGTACTTATTATTATAATGTAAGTAAACTGATTCTTTACAAAGGGAACAGGGAGGTCGCAACCTATAACTACCGCGATGCCACCTGTACCCACACTGTGATCATCCAGGCGAAGCCGATAGCTAAAATACCGGCTTTGCAATGGTCGGTATCGACCGCCACTCACGAGCAATCTAACTTCCGTGACGTGGACGACCAGACAACAACGTCCGTGAATTATGGAACTCCTGTCTTTGTACAAATCCGCCCGATCGGACATGAAGACATCACTTTTGAACGTTGGGATGTTGAATACTCCGTGACTCCGGCGGAACATTATTATGGCATGAATCCAATCGTCAAGACCGAACGTCATAATTTCAACAACCGCGAAGCACATACGGAAATCGGCACATATGTCTACACTGTCACCAAGCTGACATTGTATGACCTGTATGGAAACAAAATCGTCGAGACATACGATTACAACGACTCGCCCTACCGGCACACCATCGTCATCACAGACTGCGAAGACCCCGGCCCCGGCCCGCACGGCGCCCTGCAATGGTCGGTCTCCACGGCGTCGAACCAGCTTCAGGACTTCCGCGATGTGGACAATCTGACTACGACAAGCGTGGTGAAAGGCACACCGGTCTACGTCCAGATCCGTCCGGTCGGTTTCAACAACATCACTTATGACCGCTGGGAGATCGAATACACCGCCACCCCCGCCGGTTACCACTATCCGTTGGAGGAAGCCGTTCCGAGAACCGAGCGTTACACCTTCAACCGGGGCGAAGCCCACACGCTGGTCGGCACCTACGTGTATACGGTGACCAAGCTGACACTCTACAACGGTGAAAGCGTGGCCCTGACAGCCTATTATACCGAGCCTCCTTACGTCCACACCATCATCATCCGCGACGGTGGTATGATCGAACTGGGCGACATCGCCTCCCATTGCGGTTCGGAAAGCGAATTCAGAATACCATTCCGCCTGCTCGATCCGGACAATATCCTGGAATATTCCGTCCGCTTCTCCGACGAAGCGCTCAAAGCCGGCTTTACGGATTCCGACTATAAAGATGTGACTCCCGACTATCTCACAGTGCCCGTCTACCGGATAATCGGCAAGGGCGTTTACACCGGAAACGTGTATGTGCGCAAGAAAAGCGACCCGGGCCTGGTGGAACTACATCCATTCGAAATCGAGATGCTGGAAACCACGATGATCACCAAACAACCGCAGTCCGTATACGTTTGTGACGGCGACGCCTTCACCCTGAGCGTAGAAGCCCGTGGCCTGAATCTGACCTATCAGTGGTTCTTCAACAAAGAGGCGATCGAAGGAGCAACCTCGGCCACCTACCAGGCTGCCCTGACGCCCGACAAGGAAGGCTCTTACTACGTAGATGTATACGGCGACTGCGGAATGGAGAGCAGTGTGACGGTGACGGTGCGCAAGAACGGCCTGAGAGTCCTGGTGAAATGGAACGAATTCCTGTACATCACCAATCCGGACAACGAGTTTGTCCGTTTCCAGTGGTATCATGACGGGCAGAAAATCGAGAAGAACGGCACTTCGATCTACTACTCCGTGCCCGAGGGCCTGTTGGGCAGTTACTTCATCCAGGCCTACCGTGCAGACGACAGCTATGTGGTGAGTTGCCCGATCACGTTCGATACGCTGACACAGTTCCCCGTAACCACCGTTTACCCGACGATGGTGCAGAAGAACAGTCCGATAACCGTTAAGCTGGGCATGCCTGGCGAAGCCTCGGAGGCGGCAGTCATCGAGATCTATAACCTGAACGGTCAACTGGTCGAAAAGCAGTCAACTACGACAGTCGAAACCACCATCCCCGCGAATATGGCTTCAGGCAGCTACATCGTGAAGGTGACCACCGATTCAGGAAGAACAACAACCCATAAAATCATCGTAAAATAAGCTAACAGATATGTCAACAATAATTTCAAACATAAAGAAAACAATCTTTTTATTCGCAGCAGGCTGCCTTGCCACCACCGTTTCGGCCCAGCAAGGAACAGGTGGTAGAGAGCGTAGCCAGTATAACAACGGCCAGCAACAACAGCGACAGCGTCAGGAATATCGCGAGGACTACCGGGAGGAAAAGAAAGATACGACGAAGACCTCTTACCTGACGGTATCGGGCGGCGTCGGCTCCTCTTCCTTCCGTTACAAGCTGAACTACCAGATCGAAGGTTTTGAAGAGAAAGGCAAGCGCAACGCAAAACTGGGGTATGAAATAGACCTCCGTTACAGCTACTTCTTCAACCGTCATTGGGGCTTCTCGACGGGGGTAGGTATCTCCCGTTATGCAACGACAGGCAAATTGACAGGTGATATGTCCGACGATAAATACATGAAACTGGGCAATATGACCGACGACGATGACTTCTCCGGCCACCCGCGTGAGTTCGAACTGCGTGCCCGGTTGAAGAACCTGGAAGAGAAGCAGACCGCCTTCCTGCTGGATATCCCGCTGTTGGCAATGTACCAGACCCATTTCGGCGAAGAGGAAAAATGGGGCATATACGCCGGTCTGGGAGTGAAGTTGCAGATTCCTGTCAAAGCCAAATACAAGGTCGAAGGCAATACAGCCAGCGAACTGAATGTTTCGGGTTACTACCCCCATATCCCTTCCGACGTGGGTTCTCCGTCGGAGGCGCCTGTTCCTCACCACGGCTTCGGCACGATCAACGATCCCGGCCGCGAGCTGGACTGGAGCGGAAAGAACAAACTGAAACTGGGCGTAGCCGGAACTGCCGAACTCGGTTTCCTGTTCACCCTGGGCGAAGACACCGACCTGTTGTTGGGCGGCTACATCGACTACGGTTTCACCAACATGAAGAAAAAGAAAGACCAGGGGTTGTTATCTACTCCTGCATCTTATCATCCGGACGGGAACATGACGGTAGGAAAAGGTATTCCTTATAATGGCATGATGAATTCAAACGTAACAGATAAAGTGAAGGTTATGTCTTTCGGGGTAAAATTAGGGGTTAGGTTTAAATTGAATTAAAAGATCACCGATTGATCTTTAATCTATTAAAAGCGATGAAGGCCGGAAGATGATTTCCGGCCTTTTCGTTTATCTCATTATTATGCAAAAGAAGATTAGAAAAGCTACCATATATTTTCTACCTTTGCATTTATCTATACAAACCGAACAATGTTCACGAAAGCCCATAGATAAAAACTAAAAGCATTATGAATATACAACAACTCGAGTACATCCTGGCAGTAGATACATACCGCCACTTCGCAAAAGCAGCAGAACATTGCAGAGTAACACAACCTACGCTCAGTATGATGATACAAAAACTGGAAGACGAACTTGGCATTAAATTATTCGACCGGAATATGCAGCCGGTCTGCCCTACCCCCGCCGGACGTAAGGTGATCGACCAGGCTCGTACCGTTCTTTATCAGGCTTCCCTCATTAAAGATATTGTCAATGAAGAAGAACAATCGTTGAAAGGGACGTTCCGGCTGGCAGTACTTCCGACGATCGCTCCTTACCTGCTACCTCGTTTTTTCCAGCAGTTGTCTGAAAAACATCCGGAACTGGACATCCGTATCCTCGAAATGAAAACGGCTCCCACTATGGCTGCGATCCTGAATGGTGAGATAGATGCAGCCATCATCGCCAACCAGCCCACAGAAAACCAGCTACAAGGCGATACATTATATTATGAGCAGTTCTTCGGATATGTGGCTAAAAACGATCCGGTATTCAAGAAAGATATGATCCGTACGGCTGATATAAGCGACGAACATCTCTGGTTGCTGGATGAAGGTCACTGTTTCCGCGACCAGTTGATGCGTTTCTGCCAGATGGAAAAGGTAAAACTGCGTCAGGCCGCTTACCGTCTGGGAAGCCTGGAAACATTTATGCGCATGGTAGAAAGCGGCAATGGCGTCACTTTCATTCCGGAGCTGGCAACCCTGCAACTCAGCGAAGATCAGAAAAAACTGGTACGCCCCTTTGCCATTCCCAAGCCGGCACGCGAAATCGTCTGGATCACACGGAAAGACTTTATCCGCCATACCATTGCCGGTATGTTGATCGAGAGTATTAAGAAGTCTGTACCCAAAGAGATGTTGACGCTGCAAGCCGGATTAAAAGTCGTCTGAACATTATTTTTATCGCTTAGCGAAAAAAATTATTACTTTTTGCTTGTAGTTTCCAAAAAAGCGTTACTTTTGCTGCGTATTTAAAAACAAACGAGACAAATGAATCGATTTAGCTTTACATATTTCTTTTATTACTTTTACTTTAGCAGAGTGAAGGCAGGAATTTGTATGTAAAGCGTTGATGATAGAAAATATGTATCAATAAACAATATAAAGTCCTGCCGGTTTCGGTGGGACTTTTTTTGTGACAATAAATTAGAAAGATGAAAAAGAAAGTAGCAATTCAGGGAATAGCCGGTTCGTATCACGACATTGCAGCCCGTAGCTTCTATGAAGGTGAAGATATTGAAATTGTTGGATGCAATACATTCAGAGATGTTATTTCAGCCATTAAGAAAGACCCGTCTTTGTTGGGACTGATGGCCATCGAGAATACTATTGCAGGGAGCTTGCTGCAAAATCATGAACTGATTCGCGAAAGCGGACTGAGAGTGATCGGTGAATACAAACTGCGCATTTCGCACTCGCTTGTTGCACTGCCGGGAACATCGATACACGATGTCACGGAAGTCAACTCCCACCCTATTGCGCTTATGCAGTGTACCGACTTCCTCGATACCTTGCCGAATGCCAAAGTGGTTGAGAAAGAAGATACGGCGATGAGTGCCCGATGGATTGCCGAGAATAACCTGGAAGGACACGCTGCTATTTGCGGGAAACTGGCCGCCCAAATCTACAAGATGGAAATACTGGCCGAAGGGATAGAGACCAATAAACGAAACTTCACCCGCTTCCTTGCCATAGCAGACCGCTGGACGGCTGAAGATCTTCTTGAAAAATCAGACATCAACAAATCTTCGTTAGTTTTCGCTCTTCCCCACACCTCCGGCAGTCTTTCCAAAGTCCTCTCCATTCTTTCTTTTTACGACATGAATCTTTCTAAAATACAATCGTTACCGATCATCGGCCGCGAATGGGAGTATTTGTTCTATATCGACCTGACATTTACTGATTATACAAGATACAGACAGGCATTGGATGCCATCACTCCATTAACAAAGGACTTAAAAATTTTAGGCGAATATGCAGAAGGAAAACAAAGTGTGTAACATCACACCCGCTGACCGTGTAGGCAGCGTACAGGAATACTACTTCTCAAAGAAACTGAAAGAGGTAGCCGAAATGAATGCCGCAGGAAAGAATGTGATCAGCTTGGGCGTAGGTAGCCCTGATCTGCCTCCTTCGGAACAGACCATCGAGACATTGTGCGAACATGCACATAATGCGAATGAGCATGGTTACCAACCGTATGTGGGTATCCCCGAACTGCGTAAAGGTTTCGCCGACTGGTATCAGACATGGTATGGAGTTGAACTGGATCCGAAAACAGAGATACAACCGTTGATCGGTTCCAAAGAAGGTATCCTGCATATCTCACTGGCATTCCTGAATCCGGGCGACGGCGTATTGGTTCCCAATCCCGGTTATCCGACTTATAGCTCTGTCAGCAAGCTGGTACAGGCAAATCTAATTCCTTATGAACTAAAAGAACAATTAGGATGGCAGCCGGATTTCGAGGCATTGGAAAAGATGGACCTTTCCGGCGTAAAGCTGATGTGGGTCAACTATCCGAACATGCCTACCGGAGCAAACGCCAGCAGGGAGCTTTTTGAAAATCTGGTTGCTTTCGGACGTAAACACGGTATCATTATCTGTAACGACAATCCTTACAGTTTCATCCTGAACGATCAGCCATTAAGTATCCTGAGTGTTCCGGGAGCCAAAGATATCTGTATCGAAATGAATTCGATGAGTAAGGCGCACAATATGCCGGGATGGCGTATGGCGATGCTGGCCTCGAACGCTCAGTTCGTTCAATGGATATTGAAAGTGAAGAGCAACATCGACTCCGGCCAGTTCAAACCGATGCAGCATGCAGCTGTAGAAGCATTGAAAGCGCCGAAAGAATGGTATGACAATATGAACCGTACCTATCGTAGCCGCCGTGATCTGGCCGGACAAATCATGCACGCCATTGGTTGTACCTACGATGAAAACCAGGTCGGCATGTTCCTCTGGGGAAAAATCCCGGCAGAAGCAGAAGGTAGCGAAGCTCTGGCAAACAAGGTATTGTATGAAGCCAACGTTTTCATTACCCCCGGATTTATCTTCGGAAGCTGTGGCGAACGTTACATCCGTATCTCACTTTGCTGCAAGAACGAAGCATTACAGGAAGCATTAAACAGAATTAACAATATGCCAATGTGAGAATGTGCCTATATGCCAATGGAGATACTCTGATTGGCAAATTGGCAAATTGGCAAATTAACACATTATTTATCATGGAAATGGAATTAGAATCAATCTTATTACCCGGTGTAGACCCACAGCGCCCCATCATCATCTCGGGCCCGTGCAGTGCCGAAACAGAAGAACAAGTAATGGGCGCAGCCCATCAGCTGGCATCAAAAGGCGTTAAAATATTCCGTGCCGGAATCTGGAAACCCCGTACTAAACCGGGAGGATTCGAAGGTATCGGAGCCGAAGGCTTGCAGTGGTTGAAACGTGTAAAGAAAGAAACAGGTATGTATGTAGCTACCGAAGTAGCCACAAAAGACCATGTATTCGAAGCGTTGAAAGCCGGAATAGATATCCTGTGGATCGGTGCACGTACCACCGTTAACCCGTTCGCCGTACAGGAAATCGCAGATGCTTTGAAAGGTGTAGATATACCTGTTCTGATCAAGAACCCGGTCAACCCGGACCTGGAATTATGGATTGGTGCTTTCGAACGCCTGTATGGTGCAGGACTTCGCCGTCTGGGTGCTATCCACCGCGGATTCAGTTCATACGATAAGAAAATGTACCGTAACCTGCCGTTGTGGCATATACCTATCGAACTTCGCCGCCGTATGCCGAACCTGCCGATCTTCTGCGACCCCAGCCATATCGGTGGCAAGCGCGAACTGATCGCTCCGCTGTCTCAGCAGGCAATGGACCTGAGCTTCGATGGCCTGATGATCGAATCGCATCCGTGTCCGGATTGCGCATGGAGCGACGCTTCCCAGCAGATCACTCCGGATGTACTGGATTATGTTGTCAACCTGCTGGTTATCCGTAACGAGACACAGACAACAGAAAACCTGGCAGAACTGCGCCGCCAGATCGACGGTATCGACGAACAACTGCTTGAACTGCTGGCTAAACGTATGCGTATCTCCCGCGAAATCGGTGTGTATAAAAAAGAACATAACATGCCCATTCTCCAGTCACCGCGTTACAGCGAAATCCTGGAAAAACGTTCGGATATGGGACAGACGATGGACCTAAACACGGACTTTGTAAAGGAAATATTGAAAGAGATACATGAAGAGTCTGTCCGTCAACAGATGATCATCATGAATGAGTAATAATATGCCAATGTGTCAATTTGCCAATGTGCCAATAAAAAAACAATATTCCTTTAAGTTATAGACTTATTGGCACATTGGCATATTAGCACATTAAACAATTATTTATAATGAAGATATTAATATTAGGTGCCGGAAAGATGGGTTCTTTCTTCACCGACCTGCTGAGTTTCGACCACGAAGTGGCTGTTCTGGAAAATGATCCGAAACGCATGCGCTTTATTTACAATGCAATCCGGATGCAGAAGCCGGAAGAGGTAGCGGAATTCGCTCCCGAACTGGTTATCAACTGCGTGACGCTGAATCACACGATAGATGCTTTCAAGGCTGTTCTTCCCTACTTGCAACCGTATTGTATTATTTCGGATATCGCATCGGTAAAGACTTATCTGAAAGAATTTTATGATACCTGTGGCTTTCCGTATGTATCGACCCACCCGATGTTCGGTCCGACTTTCGCCAACCTGGGGAATCTGGAAAAAGAAAACACGATTATCATTTCCGAAGGTGACCACCTGGGTAAGATTTTCTTCAAGGATATCTATTCAAGCCTGCGCCTGAATATCCGCGAATATACATTTGAGGAACATGACAAGGTTGTTGCCTACTCTTTAGGTATTCCGTTCGCCTCAACAATGGTTTTTGCAGCCATCATGAAGCATCAGGATGCTCCGGGTACGACCTTCAAACGTCACATGAAAATTGCACGCGGCTTGCTGTCTGAAGATGATTATCTATTGACAGAAATTCTCTTCAATCCGCGCACTCCGAAACAGATTTCACGGATACAGGAGGAATTGAATATCCTGCAAGATATCATCAAAGACAAAGACTCCGAAGCGATGAAGGGGTATCTGACTAAGATTCGTAAGAATATTGAATAAGAAGTTCTCCTCCTAGAAAAAAGGTTTTGGAGGAGAACTATAATCAGTAAAGTATATTATTTAACCAATTCCCCTACCTATAAAACCGTATTGGAAGGGAAATTGGTTAATAACAATAGTATTGGAAAAGAAACCTTAGCAAAGACTGTTACAAAATTATGCTATCTTTCCAAGTGTTATTTCTTTGCGAAGCAACTCATAATTATATAAAGCACTTTGATAATACAGCCCTGTTTCTAGATCAGTTATCTTCTCATAAAGCTGAGAATTATATACCAGACTCAAAGCATCCAGCAACGAAAGTTTAAAATCATCCATCACTAACAATACCAATCGTTCTATAAGTGCATCTATCAAAAAGCGGACTTCATTATTCATAATTTCTGTAATTTAGATATTGCTCGTTCAGTTCCGAAAAAATATTGCCGGTTCAGTTTACGGAATGTCAGTTCATTTACCAACGTTTCCATCGAAATCATCTGCCGCGCGTAACGCTCTAATTGGAAAGCTACACCATCATCAGCAACAGGACCGACAACAATATCATAATCATGATGATAATTAGTACGTCCTGCTTCACGGTTAGCCATAACAAATAAAGCCCACTCCTCACACGGTATATCAAATATCTTCACGCCTAACTCTGTTGTATAAAGTAACGATTCATCAAAGGCATACGCTGTCACTTCCGGCACCCCTTCACCAGCAATACGAACCCGGCGAATAGCCATTTGTCTGGCCTGTTCCTCTATATCGGTCAAATAGAAACCTTGTCCGAAATCTTTATTCGGACTACATCGTTCCAAATCAACAGATTCGATCACGATATTCGATCCGTGATAAAGTGTAATCATCCTAATGCTCCTCCGTTTCGTTTACAGATAACAGAGAGATCATCAACGGTATCGCTAAGCGAAAGCTGGTGCTCGGCTTCATAACATTCATCCAAAAAAACAAGTCCTTTGAATCGTTGCAGATAGGCAAAAGCTTGTTTTGCACTCAACTTATAACGTTCGGCAAAAGCATTGATACAATAGATAATGTAAGTTACACGATTTCGCTGTTGTTTGTTCATCTCTGTCTAATAAATAGTTCTACTGAAAACAAAGATAATAAAAAAACTATACACCTTCGTATCATCCTTCCTCTTAATTTTTTATAGCCTATCGTAGATTAGGACAAACCTAAAACCTCCTTACAACGTCTCCTGTTTCAACTGTTCCACAAACTGGTCGATGCGGCGTAACTCTTTTGGTATGTCGATGGCTTGCGGGCAATGCTCGTTGCACTGGTCGCAACCGACACAATGGTCTGCCTGGCGCAGTTTCGGGACGCTGCGGTCGTAGCCGACCAGAAAGGCACGACGGGCTTCGCGGTAGTTTTCATCCGTTCGGCTTTTCGGAACATTTCCTTCATTCACACATTTGTTATAATGAAGAAGCACGGCCGGAATATCTATCGCATACGGGCACGGCATACAATATTTGCAATCATTGCAGGGGATTGTCGGATATTTAATCATCAGTTGCGCAGTCTCTTCCAGAAAATCCTTGTCCTCATCTGTCAGCGGAATAAGCGGGGAATACGTGCGGATATTATCCTGCAAATGCTCCATATACGTCATACCGCTCAAAGCCGTCAGCACCAGTTCGGGCGAACCGGCAAAACGGAAAGCCCATGAGGCAACGCTATCTTCGGGGCGGCGTTGTTTCAACCGGGTAACGATATGCTGGGGCACATTCGACAAACGGCCGCCCAACAACGGCTCCATGATTATAGCCGGTACATTCCGCTTTTCCAACTCCTGATAAAGATATTCGGCATTCACATTCCTACCTGTCGCATGCCGCCAGTCGACATAGTTCAACTGTATCTGCACGAAATCCCAATGAACGGTATCGTGCATAGCCAGCACCTCATCGAAAACGTCCGACGTTCCGTGAAACGACCAACCCAGATGGCGGATACGCCCCGCTTCCCGCTCTTTCATAAGGAAATCCAACATTCCGTTATCGACATAGCGGTCGTTGAATGTCTTCATTCCCTGGCCACCACCGATGGAGTGGAGCAGATAATAATCCAGATAATCGGTTTGCAACTCGCTGAATGAACGGCGGTACATCGCCATCGAGTTTTCACGCGTATAGTTCGAGAAATTCGACAATTTGGTAGCCAGATAATACGAGTCCCGGGGATGCCGGCTAAGGGCAATTCCCGTAGCCTTTTCCGACCAGCCCTGCACATAAACGGGCGACGTATCGAAATAGTTCACCCCATGGGCGATGGCATAATCCACCAGTTCGTTGACGGCATCCTGGTCAATCAAGTCGCCTTTCCCGTCGGGTGAAGGGATAGTCGGCCAGCGCATACAACCGTAACCCAGCAGGGACACTTTATCCCCCAGTCCGGGGAATGTGCGGTAAGCCATCTGGTCGGTCGGGACAGGCGAAGAGGATTTGCTTCCGGAACCTCCCTGGTCTTTCGGGGCACAGCCATAGAGTGCCGCCGTAGTAGTTGCCGCCGTGATGCCTACGATATTCAGAAAATCGCGGCGATTGATATGTTGATTCTTCATAGGTCTATTCTTTAAAAACGGATTAAATAACTCGATGTCTTTCATGCCCTTCCACATAGATGGCCGTAAACGGGCGCGACGGGCAGAGATGTTCACAGGCACCGCAACCGATGCAACGTTCGGTATTAATGACCGGTATCTTCAGGGATTTCGGATTATCCGCATCAGATACAACCATTTCTATCGCATTCGTCGGACAATGCCGGGAACAGTTACCGCATTCAACACTGTCGGTCAGCGGGATACAATTCGCTTTCACCCATACGGCATGCCCTATCTGGACAGATGATTTATCAGCTTTCGTTATCGGCTTGATGGCTCCTGCCGGACAGACTTCGGAACACTTTGTACATTCGGGACGGCAATAGCCCCGCTCATAAGACATCTCCGGCTGCATCAATGTCATCAAATCGCCGGAAAGACGCAGGACATGATTCGGGCAAACAGAGATACAAAGCTGGCAGGCCGTGCAATGCTGCCTCATATTCCGTATGCTCAATGCTCCGGGAGGCACAATCGCCGTCAGTTTTTCCTGTTCTTTCCGTTCTTTGATAGGTGCCAGTCCCCCGTCTCTCTTCATGATAACCTCTTCCCCCTTTTTCTCCTGGGCTTTCAGGGCACTGCCCATCACAACCAGGGCTGTTGCCGACAAGGCCCGCCGACGGGAAAGGTTCGTTTTATCTTCCGGTTCAGGTTTCTCCGTGCCGGTTGCCTGTTTCTTCGTTTTCCATACCGGTGCGTAGGTTAGCGCATTCTTACGACAGGCGTCCAGGCAATTCATACAGGCTACGCAACGGCTGCCGTCGATTTTATGTTCCTTGCTGTCGATGCAGGCAGCTTTACACTGGCGGGCACAAAGGCCGCAACTGTTACATTTATCCGTATCTATCGTGACACGATACAAAGAATAACGGGAAATAAACCCCAACACCGTGCCAACCGGACAAATCGTATTGCAGTAAGTACGCCCGTTACGCCAGACCAATATGACAAGAACCACCAGCGTAGCCAAAGCCACCAAAAACGTCGGCAGACTCTTCATCCATACATCCACCTCATAAAAAGCATAACTCTCCACCCGTGCCGCCAGATAAGCAAATAAATTATTCCCCCACATCCAAAGCGGCTGAAACAAATTATTAGCGATACGCCCATACGCACTGTAAGGAGCCAGCAAAGCAACCAGAGAGCCTACCCCCGCAACCAACGCCAGCACAAAAACGAACAATACTCCGTAACGCAACCAGGACAACGCCGGCGAATAAGAATAAGGCAACTTCTTCCCTCTCCTGCCAATCCGCGCAATAACATCCTGAAAAACGCCCAACGGACAAATCACCGAGCAGTAAACACGTCCGAAAGCCAGCGTCAGAAAGACTAAAAATAACACAACCCCCACATTCAATGCTAACACGGCGGGTAAGAACTGGATTTTAGCCAGCCACCCGAACCATCCGTGCAACGTTCCTGTAAAGTCGAGGAACAGTAGAGTGATAAGCACGAAACATAAGGTAGCCGCTATCAGTCTGATTTTTCGTAACATCATGTATCCTATTATTGATTAATAATCCGGTACAAATATGCCGGATTTTTAATGTAAAAGATACAGCCGTTTCGTCAAAACGAAAAAAAAGGGAATAATCGCGAAATGCCGGTCAATCGTTTACCAGCCACGCTTTAAACTCGGATGCTTTATTCTTGCTGACATAGATACGTTCGGGAACCTCCACATCGAGCGTCACCAGCAGACGGCTGTCGAACCAGATAGTGATGTTGGATATACTGTCCCTGTTTATGATGAACTGTTTGTTCGCCCGGGTAAAATCAGCCGGATTAAGGGACGGCATTATCTGTTCCAATGTCCGGGAATACGGGTAACTGGCTCCGTCTTTCAGATAGATGAAGGTGTTTTTGCCGGATGTGTAAAAGCAGGAAACATCCTTCAGGTTGACCGGCAAGAGCTTATCCTTATAAGGGACCAGCAGTTTATCCTTGTATTTAGGGGCAGGGGCCAGCCGGGTTAGCTGTGACAGGTATTGGAGAATGTCCTGCCGGTTCAGTTTGCCGTATTTATCCAAAGCATGCCTGATATCTTCGACTTTAATCGGTTTCAGCAGATAGTCGATGCTATTCACTTTAAAGGCTTCTATCGCATAACGGTCGTAGGCCGTCGTGAAAACGATAGGCGTCTCCAATTCTATTTTATCAAAGATATTGAAGGCCGAACCGTCGGACAGGTGTATATCCATAAATATCAACTCCGGAGCCGGGTTCGACTGAAGCCAGTGGACAGTCTGGGTGACACTTTCGGTATTCCCGGCAATCTGTATATCCGGGGCAACCTCCATCAATATATCCACCAGGTTTTCGTAAGCTGCTGTTTCGTCTTCTACAATCAACACGTTCATACAAGTATCATTTTAAAGGGAGACAGACGCGGAAAGTTTCTTCTGTCAATTCTATCCGTATCTGCTTATTCATTAACAAAGTAAAACGGCTCTCCAGGTTCGCAAGTCCTGTTCCGTTGGTATCGGGAGCGGACAGCTTCGGATAGACCGGGTTCGATACGACCAGTTCGTCCTGTTCGTTCAGTACGATTGAGATTTCCATTTTATGTTCGCTGTCTATCCTGTTATGGACAACCACGTTATCCACCAAAGGTAGTAAAGACAGAACGGGCAGCATCAACAAATCTTTCCGTTCTTCTTCCACCCGGACTGAAAAGGTCAGTTTATTCGCAAAACGTACTTCCATGACATACTGGAAAGACAGCATAAACTCCAACTCTTCCCGCAATGAAACCAGCCCTTTCCGGTCACTCTGAAGGATATAGCGGAAGATATCGGATAACTGATGGACATACATCAGCGTCTTTTCGTCATCCTTTTTACGAATCAATGAAGAGATGCCGTTCAGCGAATTAAAAAAGAAATGCGGATTAATCTGGTTGGCCAGTGCATCGCAGCGGCTTTGCAGATTTTCAAAACGCAAACGCTCTATCTCCGACTCCTTCTCCCGCTGCCGGGAATACAACATGGAAATATATCCGATAAACGTACAGAGAAAGCATGTCACGAAGAACTGGAATATCAGAATACTGCCTAAAGCATCCGTATGAATGCCCAAAGAAGAAACCCCGTATGATATGGAGGCATAAACCAGATAAGCGATAAAAGAAAACAGGAAGTTACGCATCAGCCGTTGCTTGAACAGGGTAGCCGGCATCTTCTTCAGATTATAGCGTATCAGCAAACTGATTAATCCCCAGAAGAAAAGGAAGCGATACACAAAGAAGGAAAGAAGACCGGTAACGCCAGTCCCTTCCATATATTTCAACTCCCAGGGGATACAGGCGATGTTTGGGTATATGATAAAAACCGTACTAATCAAGCTGACCAGCGGAAGTCTCCGGGCAATATAGGTATCAAACGAATCCATAGCATCTTATTTCCTGTAACAAAGAAAAACAAAATAATCGGCACTTCACAATCCCCAGGTAGGAAAACGAAAAAAAGCAGCGTGAAGACGAAAAGAAAATCACTGTCAGAATACCGGAAGAGGCGTTTTGACTAACGATTCTTATTTCCCCGGGTCTGTAAATATAACAGGAACAGTATATCGACATTTCATAAAACAAGGTTGCTGATAGTAACCGACAGCCGGTTTCCAACGTGGCATAAGCCGAAGTACCCGCAAAGCCTCTTCATCAAATTCAGGAATATTACTACCACGAACAACTTCAATATCCTCCAACTCTCCATACGTATTTATAGTAAATGTACAAGTAACCCTCACATTCTTATTCGAACCGATATACGAAGAAGGATATTGTAGATGTTTCCTGATAAACTCTAAACAGGCAGCACTACCGCCGGGAAACTCCGGCATCGATTCATAATCGACAAATATTTGATTTTCCTCCATCTGTTTATCCCATGCTTCGCGTATTTTCTGCCGGGTATAATAACGTTGCGGACGGAACGAGACATAAACAGCGTACATACATTCCACCCGTTTACCGGCTTTATCATAGGCCGGAAGCCAATGCGACATTGTATTTATCAGACGCTTTACCTCTTTTTCACAGGCCGGCTCACTACTGTCCAGCGTGAAAGCATCTTTTGCCATTCCCATTGTGTCTATCGTAAACTGGCAAACGGCGTAACCTCTCCTATTTGCTTTTAACATATCTACAGGATACTCCATCTTATCATAAAAATACTTTTCAAGATCTGCAAAACCGGGAAATTGAGGCTCCTCACTTAACTCCACCGGATTCTTCTGTTGTAATCCCAGCTGCCAGATGCCACGATAAACCGGATTACGGACTGTATCGACAGGTTCTTTTTCCAACTTCTCCAAAAGGGTGGCAGCTGCCTGCTTCGTCAAAGCCCAATCAGTCTCATTCCTGACAATCCGGCTGTAAACGGAATCTCCCAGGTCGGTCAATTCGCGGCACAAAGAACCGGCCTCAGGTGCCCATTTTAAAGCGACACTCACTTTTCCACAAGTATCCGTCGAAGCGAAATAACAGGTATACCCATCCAGTCCGAGGCTATATCCGTCTGCATCTTCTGCCAGCAGGAGGGCACGACGGAACAGATTCGAAAGCAGGTCGTACAACTCCCGGTCAGCCGGTGCTTCCATCGTTTTAGCAGATAATCTGTCTGTAGAATAATGAAAAAGATGATGGCCCTCAATCGCTTTGAACCGATAGATATCGTCCAACTGCTCTATTTCCCAGGCTTTACAATCATCCATGCAATCCTTATTCATAAAGAAAGCCTGCGGAGCGGAAGAAAATGTCGTACGCAGGAAGTTAGTACCAACCATTTCGGCAGAAAGAGTATCATGAGTGAGTTCAAGATACCGGTCTTTTACCTGTGCACCCAAATCGGCCAACGAAAACAGGTACACGAATAGAAATCCTATAATTCGCATAAACAGGCCCTCCAATTAGATATTATACGGTTTCCAAATATACAGAATAAAAAGATGAGAGAAGGCGCTCTCTTCACTTATTTTTTAAAAGATACAGAAAATCCCCTGCCTTCCATCTCATTCTTGTCGGTTATTTTCTTCTTTATGAAAATCTACCGGAACGGTAAATTTTACTTTTACCGGTTTACCGCGTTGCTGGCCGGGTATCCATTTCGGCATTTTCCGGACGATACGGATTGCTTCGTCATCGAGTTCTTTATACGAAGAAGAACGAATGACCTGAATATCACTTAACGAACCGTTTCTTTCCACGACAAACGAAACAGCCACACGTCCTTCTTTTGTTATGTTCTTCGAGATATTATCCTTAATGAATTTTAAAAGACCGGAATGACCGCCATCCGGAAATTCGGGCATTTGTTCTACGACATCGAATACCCGCGTTGCGAATAAATATTCCTCCTTTTCGCGATATTCCTGTTCAGATAAACCGCCCAGAACCGTTTCGGGAACAGGAGTTTTGGTAGCCTGTGCCAGTTCCTGTTTGCTATCCGACAGGCGAAAATCTGCCATCATCAACAGTTTGTCACCAACGTGCATATCACCGACGGTAACCTCATAGAAAAAGCGGTAACGTCCGGTATGGTTCGGATACACATCGGGATAAAGGGAAGCAGAAAACTCCCAACTATCTCCATTCTCTACCCCATAAAGGATATCGACTGCAAAATCATTGATAGGCAGTTCGCGCCAGACATCTTTATCGTCTTCATAGGTGATATAATAATGTGCACCGCAACAAACAGGACCTCCGCTATGATTGTATAAGATAAATTTTACCTGCTTGGTTTCCGTTGAATAAACAGTGTATTCAGGACGAAGAGCAACGCCTTTTATATCGTTCACTCCTACTGTGGTATTTACAGGGGGCACCTCAGGACCGGTAAAACGGAAAGCCGGGGAATCCATCACTTTCTCACGAAATTCTTTTTGCTTCTCAGGAGTATTGACAATCAGGCATACCTCGATAGCATGTGTTCCAACCCCGGTACTTTTCACATTACGCATCACAGAAGTTCTTTCGAGTTGCCGCCATCGTTCAGTCAGCTTTTCGTTAATTGCTAAAAGTTCTTTTTGAGTATAGGTCAAACCTGGTTCGACAATGAACTCCTTCGCCCCCAATATCTCTTCCAGTTGTTTACGGACAGTGGCAGAGTCACCTCTGATTTGGATAACCAACGTATCCCGATCATTAATATAGACGCCGCCGATAAAGTCGGGGCAATTCTTGCTCTCGACCGAAAAGCCGATAACACCGGGAGGGTTATCGCCATAGAGTTCACTCAGCTTATCCAATAGCCGCATCGGAACTTCCTGGGCAGGGACTTCCCGGTCTGACATATTGTGAGCCGAAGTCTCACAAATACTGTCTTCCGGCATCGTGTCCGCCAATTTACGAGAGGTGGAGATGTTGCAGGAGAAAGCAAACAACAGACCACCGATACATACTGATAAAAGAAGTCGATTTTCCATACCTCATCTGATTTATTGATTATCCATTACTCACCTGCTTCTTACGGAAAGTGACCGGAATGGTGTATTTCACTCTGACAGCCTTTCCACGGTATTTACCAGGTATCCATTTCGGCATTTTCCGGATGATGCGGATTGCTTCGTCATCAAGTTCTTTATACGAAGAAGAACGGATAACCCGAATATCGTTCAACGAGCCATCCTTCTCTACAGTAAATGAAACTGTTGCGCGTCCCTCCCCGGGTATATTTTCCGGAATGTTATCTGCTATAAAAGCTAACAGGGCTTTTTGTCCCCCTTCTGAAAACTCGGGCATCTGTTCTACGACTGTGAACACGGTTGTTTCCAGCATATGTTTTTCCTGTTTGCGAAATTCCTGTTCAGACAAACCACCCAGGAAACTTTCGGGCATAGGATTTTTAGTTATTTGATTTAGTTCCTCCTTATCCTCCGAAAGGCGAAATTCAGCCATCATCAGTATTTTGGTTGCAAACCCCACATCTCCGGGAAATATATGAAAGAAAAAACGGTAACGTCCTGCATGTTTCTTGTGCATATCCAGGTTGAGACCGGCAGAAAACTCTGTATATTCACTACTCCCTACCCCGTTAGCAACATCTAAAAAAGCATAATGATTCCCGGATAATTGATGCCATATGCCTTCTTCATCCTCACTGGTAATAAAATAATATCCGTCACAATGAACCATATGCCTGCTACTATTATACAAGATAAACCGGATGTCTTTTGTTGCCGTTGAATAGACGGGATACTCCGGACAAAGAACAATTCCCATCGTATCACTCACTCCCACTACTGTATTTCCATCGGGAATTTCCGGTCCGGTAAAACAGAAAGCCGGAGAGTCCATGACCTGCTCACGAAACTTTTTTTGCTCCTCCGGAGTATTGACAATCAAGCATATTTCAATATCATGCGTTCTTATTTTAGTATAAGACACATTCCTGAAAAGAGGTAAATCGCCCAGTGTTATTTGTCTATCGAGCAGTTGTTCTTTGAGTGCTATCAGTTCCTTCTGGGTATATATGGCATCGGTTTCAATAAGAAAGTCTTTCGAATCCAACACATCTTCCAACCGTTTGCGTGCCATAGCTGAATCGCCTTTAACCTGGACCACCAGTCTATTGGAATCGTTCACATATACACCGCAAATAAAATCAGGACAGTTCTTATTGGTGACTGAAAAGCCGGTAAATCCCGGAAGTTCATCCCCATAAAGTTCCGCCAGCTTTTCCAATAACTGCATCGGTACTTCATCCCGGCCTGATAGCTTACCGACACTGTCTGTCGGCATTAAATCCGTCTGCTTGCGGGAAGTGGAGAGATTGCAGGAAGAAACAAGCCACAAGCAACTGAGACATACTAGTGAAAGATAGTAATTCTCCATACCGCTCTTTTTAATTTGTTTCCAAATATACGGAATTAAAGAAAGGATAATGCTTATCTCCGGCAAAATCATGTCCAAATAGCGGAACAAACACGCTATTCCGTGACCACAACGAGCATAAATCAACTGGAAAAAGTGTTAAAAGTCGCCGTTTTTGAGTAACAAAAGAGACATGGAAAGCCTCTTTTTGCCGTCATTGGACTGATGAACGACCAGGTAGAAGGCCGCCATAAGGGATTTGGATATAATCTACAAAAGGGAGGTGAACATCCTGACAGATAGGGCAATAACGAAGTAACCCCTCTTGATTCTACACTCCTGTTCTAAGAATCGGGGGCGGATGGGGGCGACAAAAAGGCTTTTTGGGAAACTTCTGTATAGTGTGTTCCTTGTTCCTTCTACGATCAGTTCGTAGAAGGAACAAGGAACGTCTTATTATAAAGTTTTCAAAAACCTCTTTTTGTCGCCCCCATCTGCCCCCGAATAGATTGGCTGCCGCAGCTATTTTATTTGATTGCAGCAGCCACCGGAAACAGCTGCCGCAGCCAGTGAAAACAGTTGGGGCACCCATTTTTTTTATCTGCGTTATCCGCGTCTATTTAACTCATATTCTAAAACGCCATCCTCTTTATTCCGTTATAAAACAACCGTTTTCCACACTCCAGTCGTTACCGAAGAAACCGGATACGCGGATGCCATGAATACCTTCTTTCAATATATCGACATTGAATATCAGCAAATCGGGAAAACCGGTAATGCCGGAAATATAGTCGTTCGGATAAGTCGCTTTCATGCCTTCGATGCCTGTTCCGGCCACTACGCCGACACTGGCCGTTGGACTGTCGGGACGCGGGTAGACGAAATAAGTTCCCAGGTCGTTGCCTTTAAGCACCTTGTCTCCCATGCGAATTTCTCCCTTCAAAACTTGTATGGGGGCGTTCTTCAGGAGCTTGTTCCAGGCTTTGTTGTTACTGGCATTTCCGTAAAGCACCACATTCCGGTCTGCATAGGCGGAAGGGATGAAATCTTTGTCGGCAATCACGTCGATAGAGCCATTGCCCCTGTACAGAAAAGTCTCCGCATCAAAGCGGGCCTTGTTCTGATACCAGGTATTTTCTTCCTTATTTCCTCCGGTAGCATATACAAATACAACACGATTATCGAATGCCTGCTTGAAGCCGCCGTAACGGGAAGGATATTTCTCCGTTACCGGAATCTCTTCCACCAATGACCATTTGCCGGAAACCTTCTTCAGCACAGCCGGCCGGGTTCCGTCTACCGGAATTGTTTCGTTATCGATAGTGATGCTGGCTTCTGCCGGAAGTTTCAGAGCCGGAAAATCGAATGTAAGCGCTGCCACATTGGACGTCGTGCCCGAAATACCGTTGTCCGTCTGTTTGAAGGAGACGGAAGAGAAGTCATAAGCCGTATCCTGCTGGTTGATGGTCACCCAATAATCTTTGGCAGAGATAGCCGGGGAAGCGGTATGGAACTCCAACTGTTTCACTTTGTCGGCAGACGGTACACTGTGCCAACGGAAGTAATCGAAGATTGGTTTCCAGTCAACGCTTTCATTGCTATACCAATGGGAACCGCCCGGATATTCATAATAACAGAAGTCGGGATGGAAAGTACCCAGTATTTCACGCATGCGGCGAACCTGTTCGATAGGAACGACATTGTCCGAATCGCCGTGAAGAATGTAAATGCCCGATTGCAGGAAGTTCTTTCTCAAATCGAGGACACGTCCGGCATTGGCCGCCTGGCAAATCATCGGGAAATGTTTCTCACCGACATTCGCTGCATCCGCATTCGGCCTTGAATATTTGGCAATATCCGGATAGCTGGCGCAAGGAGCGATAGCGGCAAAACGGTCGGGATAGGTTACACCCAGGAACCAGGTTCCGTGGCCTCCCATCGAATGCCCGGTAAGATAAGTATGGGCGGGGTCTGTCTTAAAAACCTTTTCTGCTTCGGCAAGCACTTCCATCGCGTCGATACGTCCCCACTCTTCCCAGTTGAAGCCGAATGGGCGGCGGTTGGTCGGGGCAATGATATGTCCCCAGTCCTTCGGTGCATAGGCACGGGCCTGGTTGCGGGCCTCCACGGATGCACCGTGGACGGACAGGAACAATGCCTGGTTATCACCCTGTGTAGTAGAAGGATTCACGCTGTAATACTGCACGCTTCCGTCCACATCGCTGATAAAGGTACGTTCGTGGATGGAAGAAGCATCTTTCTGTTGCAGGGAAATCTCCGTGCGGTCAATCTCTTTGCCGGATTTATCCTGCAAGATAACAGTCGCCTTCGTTTCCCCTTTCTTTGAAGAGGTAGCGCCGGGGATACGGAATTTCACTTTGCGGACCATCATAGGCATGACATCGTCCGTCGTAAAGATCGCAGACTCTCCGTTTTCCAGCGTACATTGTATCTTCAGTCCGGTAAGAGCTTTCTCCTGTGCATTGACGATACGGATAGCGGCCCATTTCTCTCCTTCCCCGTTGATAATGTCGGGAAGGGTCATATCCCTCTTTGTCAGCATCACCGGCTTGGTAGGGATAATCAACTTGGCTTCTACTCTGCCGAAACGACCGGGAGTGAATATAAACTCATTCATCCCTTTCTGCATCCGGAAAGGAATCAGCGTATAGGCAAAGTCGTAATGGTCGCCTTCATGCGGCATGCCATTGATAAAAGTACGTGTGTTTCCACTTGATTCGAGCAAAGCAATCTGCGGTTTATCCGCATTATATCCGGTAAAGACATAGGCACGGCGTAAAGCACGGCTTGCGAACTTACCGGTAGAGTCGGCCTCAATAGGAGTCCATTGCACGGCTTCGCGGGTCCGTCCGTAATTTGTTGCCGTCAGGTCATTTGCAGAAGGCGCACGGAATTTGCCGGTCGCGATTTCCCAACCCAGCCCGTCGGAGGTCGTGAACAAATAACCGGAAGGAGCCGTCACCGGAACAAAATATCCCTGTTTGAAGGAATGAAGTATGATACCTTCGTCCACACGTTCAACCCTTTCTTTTCCGAAATACTCGACGATATTACCTGTCGTCTGTTGTGCCACCAACGGACTCAATCCTAAGAACAGGCTGGCAACAGTCATGATACATCTTTTCTTCATCTGTATTGAATTAGTAATTTGTTTGGATAATAAAAACAATCTGTTAGGGGATTAATTGACTCAGTTTTTATCAGATATGAACTATCCGATTATTGACCGGTTGTACCTAACTCCCCTCTTGAGAGACTGTGTAAAAACTAGTCTTTGAAAAAGTTCTTTGAAATTTTGTTAAGTAGTAGAAAGAAATTAACTTCGGC
>NZ_JAMOKS010000048.1:0-41818 GCF_023656785.1 Parabacteroides caecihominis | reverse complement strand
GCGGATGCAAAAGTAGTGCTTTACAACATACACTCCAAACTTTTATGAGATTATTTTTTCAACTAAATCGTTACTGACAGACTATAATTCTGAACGACTGATCGTTACAGGCATAAAAAAAATCAAACAAAGTCTCACTCTGCAACTATCCTTAAAATTCAGGCGTTATTGCCTAACTTAAGATCTTTTCAAGAACCTTCCCTATACATTATAATATGGGAATAACGAATTGTAACAACAAAGCCGTTTTCTTTTTTGTTTTACTAAAAAATAAAGAGATTATTTTATGACAATAAAAAAAGTAGAAAGTATCATAGCTCCGCCTGCCCCGCATATGGTTGGAGACGGATTCAGAGTTCATAATTTCATACCGCATTTGGAACAACTAAGCAGGGAACGTATGAATCCTTTCATTCTGTTAGATTATAATGCAAAAATGGAGTTCTCTCCACGTAAAGAACCGAGAGGAGTCGGAGTACACCCTCATCGTGGGTTTGAGACCGTCACAATCGTATATAAAGGAAAAGTAGCCCATCACGACAGCAGAGGCAACAGCGGCGTGATCGGCCCGGGCGACATCCAATGGATGACAGCCGCATCCGGAGTACTTCATAAGGAATATCACGAAGAAAGTTTCAGCCGGAAAGGAGGCGAATTCCACATTGTACAATTATGGATCAATCTTCCCGCCAGGGATAAGAAAGCCGATCCTAAATATCAATCTATCGAAAACAGTCAGATACCTAAAGTCGAATTACCCGATAACACAGGTCTGGTGGAAGTTATTGCAGGCAAATATCAGAATACAAACGGAATAGCATCTACTTTTACCCCGATGCATCTGTTCAATGCTAAACTAAACAAAGGTGGAAATGCTGAATTTTCATTTCCGGCAGATTACAATACTGCTATTTTAGTCGTTGAAGGTTCCGTAAAGATCAATAATAATGAATTGGTTCCAACCGATTATTTTGCTTTATTTGAAACTAAAGGAGAAACGTTCACCATCCACGCTGTAAACAAAGCTACTGTTCTTATAATGAGTGGTGAACCGATCAAAGAACCTATTGCAGCATATGGTCCGTTCGTTATGAATAACGTGGCAGAATTAAAACAAGCTTACATTGATTTGGGAGCCGGCAAGTTCGGCAAACTGGACGATTAAACGACAATAATCCTAACGTAAAAGCATTATCAGTTTTGAAACCATAAATATCATATTTATAAGTTTCAGAAACTGGTAATGCTTTACTTTTGACGCTCTATTACAATACATAACAAAAGAAAAACGATCATGAACACGAACAGAATCGTATTGAATGAAACATCTTACTTTGGTCCGGGATCAAGGAATGTTATCCCTGAAGAAGTAAAAAGGAGAAACCTTAAAAAAGCATTTATCGTAACAGATAATGATCTTGTAAAATTTGGAGTAGTAAAACAGGTTACCGACATATTGGAACAGGCGGCTATCCCCTACACCACTTTTGCAGAAGTAAAACAAAACCCAACTGTTACAAATGTAAAAGCCGGCGTAAAAGCATATGCAGCATCTGCTGCCGATTTCATCATAGCCATAGGAGGCGGTTCCCCGACAGATACGGCAAAAGCAATAGGAATTATTACTAATAACCCTGAATTCTCAAATGTCGTTTCACTGGAAGGTGTAGCCAATACCAAAAACAAATCCGTTCCTATTATAGCTTTGCCAACTACGGCAGGAACAGCAGCAGAAGTAACTATCAACTATGTGATTACCGACGAAGAGAATGTCAAGAAAATGGTCTGTGTAGACCCGAATGATATTCCAGTCCTGGCAATCGTCGATGCTGAGCTGATGAGTTCCATGCCCAAATCGCTCACCGCAGCGACCGGTATGGATGCGCTCACCCATGCAATCGAAGGTTATATAACCAAAGGTTCCTGGGAAATGTCAGATATGTTTGAACTGAAAGCCATTGAAATGATTGCCCGCCATCTTCCCGCAGCCGTTGCCAACGGCCATGATCTTGAAGCGCGTAATGGTATGGCAGTAGCTCAATATATTGCAGGTATGGGATTCAGTAACGTCGGATTAGGAGCCGTACACGGAATGGCTCATCCCCTGGGAGCTTTCTATAACATACCTCATGGAGTTGCCAATGCTTTGTTACTTCCTTATGTGATGGAATATAATATGCCTTCTTCCATTCAGAAATATAAGAAAATAGCACAAGCAATGGGATGCGACATACAAGGAATGAACGATGAAGCGGCAGCCGTCGCTGCAGTAGAATCCGTCAAACAACTATCCCTGAAAATCGGCATTCCACAGAAACTAAGCGAGATCGGAGTAAAGGAAGAAGACCTGGAACAACTGGCCCAATCAGCTTACGCAGATGTATGTACTCCCGGCAATCCGAGAGATGTTACCGTCGAAGACCTTCTTGCTCTCTACCGGAAAGCCTATATCTAACATAATAGAAAAAATAATAAATTACCGTTCCAATTTAGTTTAGTATGAACAAACACACGACAGTATTGTTTGAACAGTACGAACGAGCATTATACTAAACTAAATTTTACAATTATGGCAAAAGAAAGTGTTAAGATTCTACAGAAAAAACTAGACGTAGAAAGTTTGTTATCACAGCTTAACGCTGCATTATCAGAAGAATGGTTAGCATACTATCAATATTGGGTAGGCGCTTTGGTTGCAGAAGGTGCTATGCGTGCAAACGTACAGGCTGAATTTGAAGAACATGCCAACGAAGAGTTAGGTCATGCCAAACTATTGGCCGACCGTATCATCGAACTGGAAGGTGTTCCCGTTCTTGATCCGAAACAATGGTTCGAACTGGCCAGATGCAAATATGACGTACCAAATGACTTCGATGTTGTCAGCCTGCTAAACCAGAATGTCGCTTCAGAACGTTGCGCCATTGTCAGATATCAGCAAATTGCCGAATTTACAGATGGCAAAGACTTTACTACCTGCGAAATAGCCAAACATATCCTGGCTATGGAAGAAGAACATGAACAGGATTTACAGGATTATCTGACAGATATTGCCAGAATGAAAAGTTCTTTCCTGAATAAGTAATACCTGGTCCGGTATAGATTACTAAAAAAATAAACCCACTCTTTTTTAGAAAATTGTGGGTTTATTTTTATCCAGTTTTATCTTTTCAGAAACTTAGTTGTTTTTATTTTTCCATCGGAACAAACTGCCCGCAGGAAATAAACCCCATTACTCATTAAGTTTAAATCAATAGTCACAGCAGTAGTCCCATTCACCTTTATGTTACTGTTTATACGTCCGGAAACATCAGAAATAATTACGGAACGAAGCGGAGTTTGTGACTCAACAAACAATTGATTATTTATTATTCTACAAGTTATATCATTCACCTGTTGGATAGCACTATTATCAGTTGCCGGGCTTGAATAAAAATATAAATTGTCAATATAATAAGCACCAGGTTTATTCGATTCCAGCCGGATAGAATAAAGATTTGCCATATTAATATATTTCTGATAATCAGACAGAAGTATATCCAATGAGTTCCATCTCTGCTCGATACTTGCCATCTTTATAGCCGGAGTTTCCAATACTCCGTCTGACAAATAGATACTAAATATTTCTGCATCAGGCGTCCATACATCCAGATGTAATTGTTCAAGGTGATCGACCTTTAAATTATCCAAGTTGATAAACAATGAATTGGTGTTAGTCAATTTCCATGTATTATTGCCTGCTACTTTAACAACATCCACTTTAGTCGTTTGCCCCTCCTGGCTGTCAAAAGAATAAGGAATGTTTGCATAAACATCACTGAAAACAGAAACAACTCTGCTTTCTGCCTGTAAAGGAGTAGGAGCTGCTACAGTAGGTCCGACTGGTTCTTCCGGTTCTGAAGGTTCTTCTCCCTCACTTTCTTCATAAAAATAAATATGATCAAGATACAGCGTCCGACCTCCGGGAGCACAGGATAAATTAATCCTGTTAATCTTCCCTTCTGTTTTAATAAGAAGTCCGGCCAAATCCATATCAAGGGCATTCCATGTATGAGGTTTTAAATCATAACTATATTCTTGTTCTACAGTATCATTACCAACCGTTATTTTCAGACTCATTTTACTTCTGGGAAATACATTCAGACAAAGACGACCTTTATCGTTCAGCTGGACAGATGTTCCCAAAGTGATATTTTGCTTATCGAAATTCTCCAGTTTTATAACTTTATTCCCTTTCACATCTTCCTCTTCTCCTTTTATGGTTAAGTCCATTTCCGGAAATGCGACAGTCTGTAAGTCGTTATTATAGAAAGAGCTAAAAACTGTAGATACATCAGATTCTTCCATTTCAGGAACAGCAGCAGCATTTATAGCCAAAGTTCCTTTTTTTATAGAGATATTTTTAAATGTGAAAGTTCCTGTTCCCTTTCCTCCCATATCTAAAGTAAAACGTGCAGCATCATCCGTATCCCTCAACATAGTAAAAGTATAAGAATATGTCTCCTCCTGCTGTTTGGCAGAGAAAGATAAATTTGGTCCATAGGGAATATAAGCGGTACCATTTTTCCCGATATAATTTGAAAAAGTGAAACCTTCAGTATCTCCGCTGACAGTAAATGTGACTGTATATACCGCTCCCATTTCAAGGCTGGTGAGTAAAATCGGTTGAACGTCCCAGGAATTTTCACCACCATTAATGATAGAAACTTTCAGCTCACCATCATCCCAAGAGTTAATCCAATGACTTGTTTGGTTAATCCAACCGGTGTTCCAGTTGCTACCTTTATCTATATTGCTGTCATAGACTGTTTCGCTCCCAACAATATGCAAATCCATTGGTTTTTCCGGAATTTTATTTGTAAATAAAGCATCCAATAAATGCTGACGGAATTGTCCGGTGGCAACGTCATAAATTCCAAAGTCAGTTCCAAAATCCCAATAGGCATAACTGTAACCATACCGCTCAATCGTACGTGTGACAAAGGTAGTCCAGAGCAGGCGCGAATCCAGATCCGCTTTGTCATACGTACCGAACTCACCGATGTGGACAGGGATATTATTGTTTTCCGCAGAAAAATCTCTGATAAGGTTAAAATCATTTATTACGGCCTCCCTATCACTCTGTGAATCATACCACTTATATCCTACCGGAGGATTACCGGACCATTCAGCCCCCTGATGAGTAAACGGCATTGGATTATAATAATGGACTGTCAAAATAAGATGATTATCCTGTGGAAGTATTAATCCATCCAATCCATTGACCGTTCCCCAATCTGTCGTACCAACCATTATGGCCCGATTCGGATTCGTTATTCGTATGGTATTTATAGCTTTTTCCAGCAATTCGTTCCATAGCGCAACCGTCATGCTATCTCTGGGTTCATTGAGTATTTCAAAGACTAAATCTTCCGGATAATTCTGGAAATACTCAGCAATTTGAGCCCACAAAATAAGGAAACGCTCCATTTCTTTCGCCTGTTCATCTCCCGACAACTCCATTAAAGGGTTATAATGATGCATGTTGATGACGAGCTTTAAATCGGCAGCAAGAATCTTATCAATGGCTGCTTTTATTTTAAGCATAAACGCTTCATCAATATTATAAGGCTTTTCATTCATACTTCTGCCGTCATTATCCCAACGGATGGGCAGACGAACATGCGTAAATCCTTGCTCTTTTACCATCGCAACGTAAGCATCATTCCATTCCAGATTCGATTGGTCATAGATATTCCCTAAATTGATCCCTTTTCCCAACTTCTTATTCAGATTCTCAATCGGAGAAGGAGTGAATAGTTCCTTTTTCTTGAAGAAATAAATATTATCAATAAAGAAAGTCTTTTCATTTCCATCTTCAAGAGATAGATAATGAACTTCTTCCAAAGGCACATCTGTAAACTCTGATAATGCAATATTTATACGGTTCCATTCGTTCGAAACAAGCGTTAGAGGAATAGAATGTTTAGTCCCGCCATCAAGCATAATACTCAAAGATGTTGCATCCGGCGAATAGACATCGATATGCAAAGAATCCATTCCCGAAAGATTGACGTTTCCCAGTTTAAGGGGGAATTGATTTGTTTTCGTTAACTGGTAAATGGAGTTATTACCCTGCCGAACAATTGCATCTATAGTGGTTTGCTCCCAATCAGCAATTTCGGGATAGCCATCCGAAAGTCCGTTTTCATAAGCATCGCTGAATACAGAAATTACATTCGCCGGATTCAATTGCACGGGAGGAAGATAAGCCATGTGTTCCGGGGCACCTTCTACGGGAATGATATCTTCATCATTATAAAAATAGATATGATCCAAATAGATCGTATTATTACTGCTTCCGGTATGGATTTGAATTGTACTTATTTTACGCTCTGTATCTTCCAGGAAATCATCGATATCAATATCAATAGTATGCCATTCATTGGCAGCCAGATTATATTCCGGTGTTTCAAATTCGATATTTTCCGCATTGCCTATCCTATTATCATAAAGCATCAATGTTACTTTAAAAGCCGGAATGGCATTTCCCGCATACACCTCTAAATGAAATTTGTTGTTATCGCCAATTTCCAGTATTTGATTATTGAGATTATACTGGATTGCACCCGTATTAAACCCGTATAATTTAAGCAATTCATTACCTTCATTATCTTCTTTTTTTGAAACATTATATTTTCCTCCCCACTCTAAAAAGACTACTTCAGTGCCTGTTCCATATTTAGTGCTATAGAAATTAACGACATTGGCGGCGGAGCGTTCCGGTATTAAAGCGGCCGGTATTTCCATCGGTTCATTTGCTTCTGTAGAAAAATAGATATTGTCAAGATAAGCAGTAACTCCAACGTCATCACCTTGCACGCTTAATAGCATAGAAGCAGTTGTTTGGAGCGCCTCGTCTCCTTTAACACGAGCAAATTCGCTTAAAGGGATTTGGATGGAATGCCATTTTCCCTTTTTATATGTTTTATTACTGGTAAACTCATAATCCGTGTTACCTGACGGATATAATTTTATTCCTACAGTACTGACATCCTTGCTAAAAAAAGCATCTATATTTATGTATGTAGCCGTCGATAAGTCGGCAGGTGAATTATAAAAAGTCAATGGATGGTAATCGAAATTCGATAATTTAACAAGATTAAAGCCATCCTCAGTCTGTGCTAATGAAGGTGTTGTCTTTTCATCCCCCCACTTGTCATAAATATTAAAACTATTATTTGTTTTACTATAGTGACTGCCAAAAATCGGAATCACTTTCTCTATCGGAAGCGCATAGACAATATCACTGGCCCTATCCGGTTCAGTTACTCCGGCTGCATGTATATCTGTAAATCCGGTAAATAATCCCCATATAAATACTAACTTAATAAATAAATCCCTTTTCATCATGTAATTAAATAAAGTTCGACTTTGACTGATATTCAAAAAAATTAAATAGAAAACAATTGGTTTTGAAACTATAAGAGGTCGGTTTGTGGCACTGTTCTAAAATTCAGTTACAAAGATAATTAAAAGCCGACCGAAGTCGGTATATCGGGCTGACGGATTAATTTCTTTTAATCCTTATTAAGGATATTGGCTGGCAAAAATATTTCCGACAGGATGCTTTATTGCCCCATCTGCCGCAAAAGCTGCATGTTACAAATCGTTATCACTTTCCTGTCTATAGAAATAATCCCCTCCTGCTCCATCTCCGCCAATGCACGCGCCAACGAAGGACGGGTCACGCCAAATGAATCGGCTATCTCCTGCTGAGTATCGGTCAGATGAATCACCGCAGACGACGCGTCCGGCAATTTATGAAGCAAATAATCCGCTATCTTATTCTTTATATTCTTCAGAGACAAGAACATAATTTTGTCACTCAGGAAATGGCTCCTGCCGGATATCAGCATCAGGAAGTTTTGAAGAAGCTGCCTGTTCTGCTGCATCCACACGGTAAAATCATCCCGGTGGATAAATAAAATCTCCGACGGCTCCACGGCGATGATATTTACCGGCAAATTGTTTTTCGGAGCATATAAAAAAGCGGGGGCTAACAACTGAGCCGCTTCCAATTCTTCAATAACAACAAGTTTACCCGCGTCATTCACCATCTGTCCCTGCAAAAGCCCGTTCAACACAATCATCAGATAATTGCATGGCGTTCCCTGCAAAGCGATAATGTCCTTTGGGTGGTAAGATGCGACCCGGTAAGCCGTCGTTTCCAACAAACCGGAAATGTCTGACTCCGGGATATTCCGAAATAATATGGATTTAGAAAGAATTGCTATCATATTCATTTATATATACAGGCTTATTCAATTATATATACAGGCAAATATACTAAAAGATACGGAGGAAACCTTATTTTCCTGCAAAGGCAAGTTGTTGCCGACGCTGTCGGCAAAATAATCGACGACGTCGGCAAAGCTTTCGACAGCGTCGGCAATATTGTCGAGGACGTCGGCAACAGCTTACATCAGCAGATAAATAAAATGACATAGGAACCGGCACGTATTTCCCCCGTATCCAAATGAGAGTATGACCGCGTTTATCAAAGAAATATCCGAGTTTGTAACATTTGGTACAATATAAGAGACCGGCCTGTCCTACTTTTGTTTCGGAATAATATAAACCAATAAATTATAGAATAGTATGGATGCAAAAATGTTTTGTTTTCAGTGTCAGGAAGCTGCGAAAGGTACCGGTTGTACCATCAAGGGTGTCTGCGGGAAGGATGATGAAACGGCCAACCGGATGGACCTGCTTTTATTTGTCACCAAAGGTGTTTCCGTTGTGGCGACCCTGTTACGGAATGCCGGAGTAGAAGTTCCTGCGCATATCAACCGTTTCGTTGTCGATGCGCTCTTTTCTACTATAACAAATGCGAACTTCGATATAGAGAGTATTACCGGCCGGATTGTCAACGGTTTGAAATTTAGAGACCAGCTAAAAGAAGAGGCTGCCGGACACGGCATCGAACTGCCGGTCATCGATGAACTGGTCTGGAAAGGCGATGAAAGTACTTTTGAAGGAAAAGCCCTTACGGTCGGTGTGTTGCGTGAAGCCAATCCCGATATCCGTTCCCTGAAAGAACTCATCATCTACGGCTTAAAGGGAATGGCAGCTTATGTCGAACATGCCGGCAATCTGGGATTCGAGGAAAAGGATTTACATGCTTTCATACAGCATGCTCTCGCCGAAACTTTGCGGAAAGACCTTTCGGCCGAACAATTGACGGCACTTGTATTGGAAACCGGAAGTTACGGTGTAAAAGCAATGGCGTTACTCGACAAGGCCAATACCAGCAGTTACGGTAATCCGGAAATCACACAGGTGAACATCGGTGTGCGCAATAATCCAGCCATTCTAATTAGTGGCCATGACCTGAAAGATATGGAAGAGCTGCTTGCACAAACGGAAGGAACCGGAGTCGATGTATATACGCATAGCGAAATGCTTCCGGCCAACTATTACCCGGCTTTCAAGAAATACAAACACTTTGTCGGCAACTACGGAAATGCCTGGTGGAAACAACGGGAAGAGTTCGAGAGCTTCAACGGGCCAATCCTGTTCACGACCAACTGTATCGTTCCGCCACTGGAAGAAGCTTCTTATAAAGACCGTGTGTATACAACCAACTCGACAGGCTTTCCGGGATGGAAACATATTCCGTCAAGGGAAGACGGCAAGACAAAAGACTTCTCGGAAATCATAGCCCATGCCAAACGATGTGACGCGCCCAAAGAAATCGAGCACGGACAGATCACCGGAGGATTTGCCCATAACCAGGTTATGGCGTTGGCAGACAAGGTGATCGACGCCGTTAAGAGCGGTGCAATCCGTAAATTCGTCGTGATGGCCGGATGCGACGGACGAATGAAAAGCCGCAACTATTATACGGAGTTTGCCAGCGAACTGCCTTCCGACTGCGTAATCCTGACGGCCGGCTGTGCCAAATACCGTTACAATAAGCTGCCGCTCGGCGACATCGGCGGCATTCCCCGCGTGCTGGATGCCGGACAATGCAACGACAGTTATTCATTAGCCGTCATCGCCATGAAATTGCAGGAGGCTTTCGGACTGGAAGATATCAATGAGCTGCCGATTGTTTACAACATTGCGTGGTATGAACAGAAGGCGGTTATCGTCCTGCTGGCGTTGCTGAGCCTGGGCGTTAAGAACATTCACCTGGGACCGACGTTGCCGGCATTTCTTTCACCGAACGTGGCGAAGGTATTAGTTGAAAACTTCGGCATCGGAACCATCAGTACCGTGGATGAAGATATAGAAAAGCTAATTCTTGCCTGATATTTTAACTAAACTTTGTATATTCGCAACCAAATGCAATCATTTATGGTTATAACATAAAAAAGGCGAATATATATGGGGAAGTTTTTACAAGAATTTAAACAGTTTGCCATGCGCGGCAACGTCGTTGACATGGCTGTCGGTATCATCATTGGTGGTGCTTTCGGAAAAATCGTATCTTCGGTCGTTGGAGATATTATCATGCCTGCCGTAGGGTTACTGGTGGGTGGAGTCAACTTTACCGATTTGAAAATCGTGCTGAAACAGGCGGTTATGGAAGGCGATAAAGTCATTACGCCTGCCGTCACAATCAATTACGGGAATTTTATACAGGTGACTTTCGACTTTATCATTATTGCGTTCGCTATCTTTATGATGGTGAAGGGGATGAATGCCCTGAATAAAAAGAAAACGGAAGAAGCGCCTGCCGCCCCTCCCGCTCCGCCAGCCGATGTTCAGTTGCTGACTGAAATACGTGACTTACTGAAAGAAAAGAAATGAAGAAAAACCTTACCCGTAAGGTTTCCTGAATAACAGGGAAGCGTGTCAAAACAGAGGTCAGCCTCTTTTTGGCACGCTTCTGTTTTCAGGCACCAATCGCTTCCGTTTCATCCGGTTTCGGGAACAGACGGGAGCTCAGTGCCTGCAATGCACGCGTTTTATCGGCGGACTTCATCACCAGGGAGACGTTGCTGCTGCTTCCCCCGTAAGAAATCATCCGCACGGGAATGTCTTTCAACGCATCTATGATTCTTGCCTCGAAGCCGACGTTCTGCCATTCAAGGTCGCCGACCACACAGACGATTACCATATCCTTTTCGACACTGATTGTTGCATATTTCTCCAGGCAGCCTACTATTTCCTGCAAATGTTCGGGATTGTCGGTCGTCACGGAGATGCCTATGTCGGAGGTCGTCACCATATCGACGGCCGTTTTGTAGCGGGCAAATGTATCGAACACCGTACTCAGGAACTTATGAGGCGGCAGGATATTCAACGACTTCATTTTGATGAAGACGATATTGTCTTTCGCTGCAACCGCCTTGATTCTGCCCTTCTCCGCGGTATTCGAGATTAATGTTCCGGGAGCATCGGGTTGCAGGGAGTTCAGCAGGCGGACCGGAATATTGCTTTCCTTTGCCGGGCGAATGCAAAAAGGATGGAGTATCTTCGCTCCGAAATAAGCGAGCTTCGCCGCCTCTTCAAAGTTAAGCTGGCGGACAGGAGCGGTATGGTTTACCACGCGCGGGTCGTTGTTATGCATACCGTCAATGTCCGTCCATATCTGTATTTCACTGGCATGGATAGCCGCTCCGATCAGGGAAGCACTGTAATCGCTTCCTCCGCGTTGCAGGTTATCTGTCTCGCCGTATGCGTTCCGGCAGATGAAACCCTGGGTGATAAAGATATCCGTGTCCGGGAAGCGGGACAGCAGTTTTCCGAGATGCTCTTCGATATAGGACATATCCGGCTCACCGTCGGCATTTATCCGCATAAAATCGAGGGCCGGAAGCAATGCCGACTTCATTCCCTGCTCTTGCAGGTAAAGATGCATCATGCCCGTGGAAATCAATTCACCCTGCGCCAGCACCACCTTTTCATCGAAGACGGTAAAAGGAGCACCGGCAAACGCCCATATTTCATTGAAACGTTCCGTTACCAGTTCCAGCGCCTTTTCCTTATAGGCGACAGAGGTATATAAATCCTCGATATGCCCGGCATAAGCCTGTTCAAGACGGGTAATGATTTTATTTGCCTCATCGACCTCCTTGCGATAGAAGCAACGAGTGATGTCGACCAGCGAATTAGTTGTTCCGGCCATCGCTGATAAGACGACAATTTTAGGTTCACCGCCGGATATGATGGATACGACGTTCTTCATCCGTCGGGCCGAGCCGACAGATGTACCGCCAAATTTTAATACTTTCATGATTGTTTACTGTGTTTTCTTACTTATTATCATACATTAAATGAAACGATAAAGGTACTGCCCTTTCCTATCTCGCTTTCCACGCGGATGGTTCCGCCATGAGCTTCGACGAAGTCCTTGCTGATAGCCAGTCCGAGGCCGCTACCCTGCACTTTCGTACCGGGAACGCGGAAGTAACGGTCGAAGATACTCTGGTGGTAACGCGGGTCGATGCCCTTACCGAAATCGCGGACGAATATCTCCACGACTTTGCCTTCCTGGCGGGCACCGATGATGATGCGGCCGTTCTCCGGCGTGTAGTGGATGGCGTTCGACAAAAGGTTTGTCAGGACCCAGGCTATCTTTTCACTATCGACAAAGAGTTTGGAGATTTTCTCCGGATACTCGACCTCTATATGGCAGCCGAAACGCTCCGCCTGCACACGGTTCGCCTTGATAGCGTAGTCTATCAGTTCGATTGGCTTGGTAATTTTCGGGTTCAGTTGCAGTTTTCCGGTTTCCACCTGCGTCATTTTGAGCAGTTCGCCGGTTATTTCGAGCAGGCGGTCGCTGCTTTCCTTGATGCTTTCGGCAAGCGCTTTCTGTTCGTTGTTCATATCGCCTACCCGCTGGTCTTCCAGGAGTTTGAGGCTCATCATGATGGCTGAAATAGGCGTTTTCAGTTCATGGGAGATGGTCGAGATGAAGGTCGTCTTTGCCGAATCCAGTTCCTTGAACTCGGTGATGTTTTTCAGGAGGATAACGTCGCCGACGTATTGGCTGACGTCTTTCTGCCCGTCCGTCAAATGGATAGGAATGTATTGCACCTTGAAATAACTTTCTTTGTTATCAGCATAAATTTTGAGCGGTTCCTTCTTTTCGTCGGGTTGCACCAGTTCGCGCACGAGGCGTCGCAGGAGATCGTTTTTCAGCGCCAGTTCGGCGGCAGACTTGCCGATGACATTTTCACGTTTCAGATTGAGGATTGTCAGGGCGACATCGTTGGCGAAAAGTATTTTACGGTTCCCGTCCAGTCCGATGATCGGCTCGGTGATGCTGTTGACGATGGCTTCGATGTATTTTTTCCCCTGGATAATATCCGCCAGCGTACTTTTACGGTATTCGGTCAGCCGTTCCGCCATCCGGTTGAAGGAGTTGGCGACGGCGGCGAACTCTTCATATTTCCCAAGGTCGAGGCGCTTCTCGTAATTATGGTTGGCAATCTCCATGATACCGTCCGTCAGCTTGTGGATCGGCGTGTTGATGGACCGGGGGAGGCGAATCAGGAAGGCAAAGGCTATCAGGATGCAGGTGATACCGAGGATGCAAATCCACATCAAGGCTTCATGTGCCGTATGCTCCGCCACCTGGCTTTTCCGGTAGATGGAAGTCATATTCAGACTCATCACCTCGTTCAACGCCATGCGGACACGTTGGATGGAGGCGTCGTTCATATCCTTTTTCATTGATTCGTATTGCGTAACCAGATGGGTGGTCGCGACATTCTCGTCCACTTCCGTTATATTCTCCTTTTGCAAGTTCAGGTTCTTTTCGAACTCGGTACGCGCTACCGGGTCGGTCTTGATACGTTCGAGGGCATCCAGCATACGGCGCGAATACAGGAGCGTATTGTAATTATCCGCCAGGATATTCTGCGTATCCGCCGACATGCGGTAGATATTCTTTACCGAAAGACCGCCCAGTAGGACAATCATTGCAAACAGCAGACCTATACCATAGGTGAGCTTCGTTTTAATCTTTAGACTAACAGACTGTAACATATTATGCCAATATTATCAGGTCAATATTCATTTGCGACAAGCTATTCAGCAATTTCCGGTATTGGAAACAGGCACGGAACACGGAAACAAGCGTAAAGGCAGGCTTCCCGATGCAGACGGTCGAAATCTGCTTTTCGCGGCATACTTCGATAATACTGTCGGGGATGCTTCTGGACTGCACTTGTATGATTTCGCCTCCCAGTTCGGCCGCCAGCTTGAAATGATTCGACAGGTAACGCTGGTTTGCCAACGGAATGCGGTCGATACTTTCGCGGGGCGTCTGCACGTAGAGGACAAAGAACTTCGTGTTGTAGCGGGTAGCCAGCCGGGCAGCCTTGCGGATGACCTTACGCGGCGTCTTCTCATGACTGCTGATACAAGCCAGGAATTTTTCATGCCGGACACCTGTATTGACAGGGACCGCGCTCTCCACCTTCTTCTCGACACGTAGCGCAACCTCTTTCAAGGCAAGTTCGCGCAATTGGAGAATATTTTCAGACTTGAAGAAGTTGTTCAGCGCCGTCTGAATCTTTTCCGGCTTGTATATTTTTCCGGCTGTCAGGCGTTTCACCAGTTCGTCGGCTGTCAGGTCGATATTCACTACCTCGTCCGCCTGCTCCAGGACACTGTCGGGGATACGTTCTTTTATCTCGATGCCGGTGATATCCTGCACGTCCTCGTTCAACCCTTCCAGATGCTGGATATTGACGGCGGTGATGACGCTGATGCCCGCCTCCAAAATGTCCGTAACGTCCTGCCAGCGCTTTTCGTTCTTGCTACCTTCGATGTTGGTGTGCGCCAGCTCGTCCACTATCACGACCTCCGGATGGATATTCAGGATAGCCTGCAAATCCATCTCCTCCACTTCTTTCCCCTTATAAAATGACCGGCGGCGCGGTATCAAAGGCAAACCTTCGACCAACGCCTCCGTTTCAACCCTGCCGTGTGTTTCCACGTAACCGACCTGCACGTCGATACCGCTCCGAAGCAATTCGTGCGCCTCCTGCAACATACGGTACGTTTTCCCCACACCGGCAATCATGCCGATGTATATCTTGAAATTTCCACGGCGGGATTTTTTCAGCAAATCTAAAAAGTGTTGTACGCTCTGTTCTCTGTCCATGAGTTGCTTGTTTCAGATTACCACGGTCTTAGTGAAATGCCAAAGACCAGATGTGCATCTTCCATACGGGGATTCCAAATAGCCTGCGCAAATATAGGCAAAGAGAATGAATCGCTGAACTTTATAGCGGTACTTCCTTTCAGCGCAACGTTAGTAACTGCAAATCCGTCGTTGGTCTTCGCCCCCGTATAGACCCCGTAAGAGGTATAGGGAAGGAAACCGCAGGTGGCGGTCAGGTCGACCATTTTCACACGGAACGGATAATTGAGTTCGACGTAGGAAGAATAGTTCTGATTGCCGTCCTCGTCCTTGTCTTGTCCGGCAAACATAGTATACCAGGCAACGGAGAGGGGAAATTTCTCCACGGGAAGCGTATAAGCCAATCCGGCCTCGAAATGATGGGCGGTTTCATGGCTTTTGAAGTTGAAGTATTTGTTCGCACCCTGTCCGGCCCACCACAGGTCGGCGATGGATAGGGTAAGTCCGGAATTGCCGAAGGTATAGGCTGCCGTCAGGTCGATTTCCTTGTTGGCGGCACCTTCCGAAGATTTATAACCGTCGAAATCGGTCGATCCCCACGCTGTCAGGGAGAAGCCGGCGACGCTAAAAGCGAGGGTCGGCTGGAAACTTGCTCCCGTTTGATAGAACCCTCTCCAAAGATACGAACTCACAAGGTCCCCTTGCACGGTAAATGCGGCTCCGCTATCGTCTTTTTGAGCCATGACGCATGTAAAAGAGGTGAAAAACAGTAACAGAAACGCCGTTACTATGCGTTTTATGGATATATTCATTGTTTTATGCATTTTTACCAGGGTATTCATCATTCGATATATTTATTTGGGGGCTACGCCGCCGATTTAACCCATAAATATTTGTTTTTATGCGTTTTTACCTAGGTATTTGCCCATAAATACGTTTATCTGATGATTTTTACCCTGCGTTTGGTATTTCGATACGATTGTTATTTATTTTTCTCTGCCTTTTCCAAAGCGATATTCAATTTCAGGACATTGACCTTCTCCGGGCCGAACAAACCTAATAATGGTCCTTCGGTATGGCTGCTCACCAGAGCCATAACGCTTTCGGGCGAGAGGCCTCGGGCCTGTGCGACACGTTGTACCTGTGCGTAGGCGGCTTTCGGGGAGATATCGGGGTCGAGTCCGGAAGCGCTGGCGGTGACCATTTCGGCGGGCACTTCCTCACGTGTCAGATAAGGATGATGAACGAGGAAAGTGTCGATGCGGGCTTTGACTTCCGAAAGGTATTCTTCGTTGGAAGGGCCTTTGTTGCTTCCGGCGGAAGAAGAAGCGTCGTAGCCGTCACCTGCACAAGAGGGGCGTCCCCAGAAATAGATGTCCTCCGTGAAGTTTTGGCCTACGCTTGCGGCTCCCACGACTTTGCCGTCGAGTTCAAGAACTTCGGCGTTACCTTTGTTCGGGCCTGCTACCTGTGCAAAAATCCATAAGACGAAGATATAGCAGATACTAAACAACAGACTGAATGCTATTGTCAGTTTAAATGATTTGAAAAGAGTTGATATCATACTTGTTTGTTCTTTAAAATATAACCGTTAATAATATAAGTTCAATAATAAAAGCCTGTTTACTCACAGCTTTACAATTTTTACAAAATATCTCTTCGTGCCGCAGGCTCTCTTTTGCCGTCGGTTTCAACCGACGGTTTTAAAGACTGGAGGCAAAGCCTCTTCCTCTGTAGGTTTTAACCTCTTTCCTTAAATAAACCTTTATAATAATCTATAAAGGGATTAAAATCCACAGAGGATTCCGGCTAAAGCCGGAGTTTTTATTATCCGTCAGTTGAAACTGACGGCAAAAGAGAGCCTGCGGCACGAGGTTTTACCTCGTTATACGTAGCTATTCTTATTTGGAAAATAAAATGTTTAGATTGTCTACATAAACATGCTTACCACCAAATCGATCAGCTTGATGCCGACGAACGGAGCAATTATCCCTCCTACCCCATAGATGAGCAGGTTGCGGCGAAGCAGGGCGGAGGCCCCGATCGGTTTATAAGTCACACCGCGCAATGCCAACGGAATCAGAATCGGGATGATGAGCGCATTGAAAATAACTGCACTGAGTATCGCGCTTTGCGGACTATGCAGGTGCATGATATTCAATGCTGCCAACTGTGGGATAGCGACCATGAACAAAGCCGGCACGATGGCAAAATACTTGGCAACATCGTTTGCGATACTGAATGTGGTCAGCGTTCCACGCGTCATCAGCAACTGTTTGCCGATTTCAACGATTTCGATGAGCTTTGTCGGGTCGTTGTCGAGGTCCACCATATTTCCGGCCTCCTTGGCTGCCTGCGTACCGCTATTCATGGCGACACCGACGTTTGCCTGGGCCAGTGCGGGAGCGTCGTTCGTTCCGTCACCCATCATGGCGACCAGTTTGCCGGCTTCCTGCTCCTTCTTGATATAGTTCATTTTATCTTCCGGCTTGGCTTCGGCAATATAGTCGTCTACGCCAGCCTTTTCAGCGATATATTTTGCAGTCAGCGGGTTATCGCCTGTCACCATAACGGTCTTGACACCCATCTTGCGGAGGCGTTCGAAACGTTCCTGTATTCCCGGCTTGATAATATCCTGCAACTCAATCACACCGATGATAAAATCATCCTGCGAAACAACCAGCGGCGTCCCTCCGTTGCTGGTAATCTTTTCCACCAGTTCAGCTACTTCCTCCGGATATTTATTTCCGGCAGCCTCGCTCATCCGGCGGATGGCATCGAAAGCTCCTTTGCGGATACGCGTTCCGTCTTTCAGGTCGACGCCGGAACATTTCGTTTCCGCCGTAAATTTAATCATGCGGGAACCCGACGTACTCAGGTCGCGGATGCGGACACCCTTTTCGCGTCCCAGTTCCACGATAGATTTACCCTCAGGCGTTTCGTCGGATAAGGATGCCATCAGGCAAGCCTGAACAAATGCCTGTTCGTCAATCCATTTTACTGGATAGAACTGGGTTGCCTTACGGTTGCCAATCGTGATCGTTCCTGTTTTATCGAGTAGCAGCGTGTCGATATCGCCCGCCGTCTCCACAGCCTTGCCGGATTTGGTAATTACATTTGCACGCAAGGCACGGTCCATGCCGGCGATGCCGATAGCAGAAAGCAGTCCTCCGATCGTCGTCGGAATCAGGCAGACGAACAAGGAGATAAAGGCAGCAATCGTAATCTGCGTATTCGAATAATCAGCCATCGGCTTCAACGTCCCGCAGACAACCACGAACACCAACGTAAAACCTGCCAGCAGGATGGTCAACGCAATCTCATTGGGTGTTTTCTGGCGGGAAGCGCCCTCAACCAGGGCGATCATCTTATCAAGGAAACTTTCGCCCGGCTGCGTAGTCACTTTCACACGTATCTGGTCGGACAAAACTTTCGTACCACCCGTTACCGAACTTTTATCGCCGCCTGCCTCGCGGATGACCGGAGCCGATTCGCCTGTGATGGCACTTTCGTCGATAGAGGCGAGTCCTTCGATAATCTCACCGTCGGAAGGGATAGTATCGCCTGCCTCGCAGATAAAAACATCGCCTTTCTTCAGTTGCGAACTGCTGACTGTCGTGATACTGCCATTCGCACCGATTAGTTTGGCAGGTGTCTCCTCACGGGTTTTTCGCAAGCTGTCTGCCTGCGCTTTGCCGCGTGCTTCGGCTATTGCCTCGGCAAAATTGGCAAAGAGCAAGGTGACAAACAGCACAATGAAAACCAACATATTGTATCCGAACGAACCCTGCGTGTGGTCGCCCGTCGCAGCGGACCAGATGGTAACAAAGAGCATTACGAACGTGACAACCTCCACGATAAACATGATTGGATTCCTGAACATCGTCTTCGGGTTCAGCTTCACGAACGATTGCTTCAAACTTTCTATAACAAGCTCCCTGGGAAACAGGGAAGCGGCTTTATTATTTTTCATATTACTTATTCTTTTTATGTTTCGATATAAATTGTATATCTATTGACAGAGTTAATTTCATATACCGGAAAATATCAGCTAGATGCTTATAGTGCCGGGAGTAACTTCTCCCCTCTCAAGAGGGGGTAGGGGGTGTGTTAACACATATCAATAAAGCAGGCTTAAAATGCATTAACATGGAAATAGTTTAATTTATATTGAGGGTAGCATGATAAAGCCGGTTTACAGGCTGAGATATGACACACCCCCTGCCCCCTCTCAAGAGGGGAAAAAGTTACAATCAGTTTTTACTAATAAACATTCATAATTTAATAAACTGTGATACGTATTAATTCAATCAATCGTTATTAATATATCGAGAAATATTCCGCTATCGGCCCCAGCGTCAGTGCAGGGAAGAAAGACAGGGCGGCAACGATAAAGATTACGCTGAACGTCATCACGGCAAATGTGGCCGTATCTGTCTTCAATGTCCCTGCACTTTCCGGGATATATTTCTTTTGTGCCAGCAGTCCCGCAATGGCAACCTGCCCGACGATAGGAAGATAACGGCTGATAATCAGTGCCAGACCAGTCGTGAAGTTCCAGAAATAGGTATTATCGCCCAGTCCTTCAAATCCCGACCCGTTGTTTGCCGAAGACGACGTATATTCGTAAAGCATCTCGCTAAGTCCGTGGAAGCCAGGATTATTCAGCCACCCTCCTTCCGCCTCCACAAAGGCCGGATTATATACCCAATAATAGCATGCCACCGCCGTGCCGATCAGGATAACGAACGGATGAGCCAGCGCCACAATCGTCGCAATCTTCATCTCGCGTGCCTCCACTTTCTTTCCCAGGAACTCAGGCGTGCGCCCGACCATCAACCCGCTGATAAAGACAGCGATAATCAGGAAAGCGTAATAATTCATGAATCCCACGCCTACACCGCCAAACCAGGTATTAATCTGCATATTCAACATCTCCATCATTCCCGACAGCGGCATCGTGCTATCGTGCATACTATTCACCGAACCGTTGGAAGTCACCGTCGTCGTGCAACTCCACAAAGCGGTGGCAGCCGGACCGAGGCGGGTTTCCTTTCCTTCCATAGCACCGGCCTGCTGGTCGATTCCCATCGCCGAGATCATCGGGTTCCCCTTCGTTTCATAGTATGTATTGATGCCGACACTCACGAGGTAGGCAAACAGCATCACCCCGAATATCGAATAGGCAAGTTTCTTCCGTTTCAGATAAAATCCCAATGCAAATACCATCGCCATCGGCAGGATAAGGATGGACCAGCATTCCACCATATTCGTCAGGTAAGACGGGTTTTCCAGCGGATGCGAAGAGTTAACCCCGTAGTAACCACCGCCATTCGTTCCCAACTGTTTGATAGGGATGATTGCGGCAGCCGGACCTTGCGAAACAAGTTGTTCCTGTCCTTCCAGCGTCGTCAGCTTCATCTTGCCGTCGAATCCCATCGGCGTACCTTCTATAATCAGGATAAAACCAACCACCAACGCCAACGGCAGCAGGATACGTGTACTACTCTTCATCAGCAGATTCCAGAAGTTACCGATCGTATGAGTCGATTTCGATGCCATCGCCTTGAAAACTCCCGCCAGGGCTGCCATACCCGTTGCCGCCGTAATAAACTGGAAAAGCATGATGACAAACAACTGTGTAAAATAAGTCAACCCGCTCTCGCCGCTGTAATGCTGCAAGTTACAGTTCACCATGAAACTGATACAGGTATTAAACGACAGGTGCGACGACTGGCTCGCATTGCCGTCGGGGTTCAACGGCAGGTACTGCTGGAAATACAGCAGGAACATTCCCCAGAAAAACCAAAACAGGTTAATGGTCAGCAATGCTTTGAGGAAGCTCTTCCAACTCATTTCCACGTTCGGGTCGATGCCGCACAGTTTAAAAATCCATCTTTCCACCGGGGCCATGAAGTCCAGGCAGGTCTTCTCCCCTTTATAAACTTTTGCAATGTACTTCCCCAGCGGGTAGGCCAGCACGACCATGAGTACTATTTGCGCGATGCTACCTAATAATTCCGTATTCATCTTTTTACCATCATTATTTGTTTAAAACTTTTCGGGCTTAATCAACACATACATCAGATACCCGAAGATAATCAGGCAGAGTATAAACAGTGCTACGAACATATCTCTCCTCCTTCCTTTAAATCTTTTCGAACCAATCTACACACTTGAAAAAAAACCAGTAGCAAAGGCTACCTACCGCACATAAAAAAATAAATGATACAATTTCATTCTCTAACATAGCTTTGTCTTTTAATCGTTTATACAAATCATTTTGCCCTTCTATATGCCAAAGCCGTGCCAAAGCGGAGGCAACAATCCGTTAAGACCTGTATCACAAATACTTATCAGAAAAACACAGCGTAACGCCGGAAGAGGCAACCCTTCCATTTTGAAAAGGTCAGCTTGTCAAAACGGTAAAGTATACTAAAACGGAAAGATGAAAAAGAGAGTGCGGGAATAGAAAAAAAGCCCCGAAAATACCAATTATTTCCGGGGCTTAGAATGATTTAAGTAATCTATGTCTCATGACATATACGGTTACGTAAGACCTCACGGCCTGAGGTTATTGGAGGTCATCGCACGGTAATGGTCGATACGCGCATTCCACCATGTGAAAAGCTCTGCGTGTCTTTCATCACCGTCGACCCATTCCAGTGCATTCAATTTTTCCACCAATATATTATAAGACGCCTCATAGGCGAGGCGCGTTATTCTGCTATTTCCTTTTCCGGTTTTTCCGGAGTGTTCTTTAAAATGTTTCAATGTCAGCTTTTCACAAATGTCGTTCACCCTTTTAAGTTCATCCGTCCAATTACCCAATTCCAGCAGAGCGACTTCCCTTTTATATTCATCCGAGGCCAGCGTCTGCAAGAAATTGTCTATAAAATTTGTCTGATTGTCAAACGACAGCTTCTGCACCCTTAAAAACGAATCGGCAAGGGGCTTTAGATGCGTGGCGGCATTTATTCTTACTATATCGAAATGCCTCAGATAGTTTTTTATCTCAATAACTATGGCAATATGAAGGCTCTGACGCTGCTGGCTGACTCTCTTCATCTGTTCCGTATAAGCATTTTTAGGTATATAGATGACAGAATCATTGAATGCTTGCAACTTCGCTTTATAATCAGAGAATACATCGTTTATCCCAAAAACATCGGCACCTTTAATGTCAATAATTATTTCTATCTCATGCCCGAAACTCAGACTATCCCTGTTACTCAACTGTGTTCTCGTTTCAAACGGCTGTATCTTTATCATAGAAATGAATATTTTAATTGATAATATAATAATAAAAGGTATGGATTCATTCATGAAAGCACGATTTCCCCGCCACAGTCCCCCGGTATTTATATCCGGGGAACTCCAAAGTGCGAGGCTCTTCAAAAATAAGTTTGAAGAGGGGTTACTTTCAGTTTTATCTCACGACCAACTGATTTACAAGCGAATTTATTCTATTTATCCCTTCTCCGCCCATTTAAGGACGTCCGAAGGATTCCCTGATTGCATTCTCTTCATATACATCAGACCTGTATTATAGCCCGTTTAAGGGTCCGGATTCTTTTTTATTCATATTTATTAACACCAAAATGACTAGATAAAACGACCCTTTTTTCTAGTCACCTTTAAACACTTCTTTGAAAATGACTGTTTATGCCTTTTCACCAACCATAAGAATAAAATAATCAATGATTTTCATTCATTTTTCGGTGTAGAAGATTTGTTGGTAAATTTATTTTCATTTACTTTGCAGGTGACTAGAAAAAAGGGTCGATTAATTTAGTCATTCATATTTAACACCTTTTCCTATTGTTTTTCAGCTCTCACAACACTTCTTATACGGCTATAATTAACACACCTTTCAGGCAAAAATATCCTATTGGCGTTCACATAATTTCACAGCTAAATCATTCCCCTGGCGGGAACAAAAAATAAAGCCCCGGCTTGTATAGGGCCCGGGGCTTTAATAATAGTAAAGGTAGCCTATATCTCACGACATATCCGGCTACAGAAGGTCTCACGACCTTACAACTAAAATCCAAAAAAAAATATTATTCGATAAATTGGTAAGGTACGGTGAACCAGAAACAAGTACCTTCGTTTACTTCCGAATCCACCCATATCCTACCACCTAGCTTATGAACAATCATTTCACATATACTCAGGCCTAAACCGCTTCCCTGAATAAATGTATTCAGCTTTGTGAAACGATGGAATATTTCTTTCATCTTATTTTTAGGAATGCCGATACCCGTATCCCTGACAAAAAACTTCAACAGGTTCCCTTTCTGCTCATACTCATACCCGACCGTTATAGACCCGGATTCCGTGAACTTCATGGAATTACTCACCAAATTTGCCAACACCTGTGCCAAACGATGTTTTGCGATGACGATATAACACTGCGGCAATCCTTTGCTACCGATAAACTGTACATTCTTATTTCGGTTCCTCATCCGGGCAGACGTCACAATCTCGTCAATAATATGGTTGACAGAAGTCCTCGATTCGTTAAAGTCGAGCGTTTCTGCATCTATCATTGCCAGGTCGAAAATATCGTTAATCAGTTGTAGCAACAGCGCGTTGTTATTTTCGATAATCCCGATAAACTCCTGCTTTTCCTCTTCCGTCTCAACGTTAATCAACAAATTGGAGAAACCTATGATCGCATTCAGCGGCGTCCGTATCTCATGGCTCATATTTGCCAGGAAAGCGGATTTCAGCCGGTTGGCCTCTTCAGCGGCAGTGAGGGCGTCGCGCAGGCTCTGTTCCAGCTGTTTTTGTTCTGTGATAGGCATGAAAACGCCGTCGAGGGCAATCACATTCCCTTCGCTGTCGTACTCGACCTCAGCCAACGTCTCTTCCCATGAGACTTCCTTGTCGTTATAGATATTCAGGTCGCTCAACTGGTATTCCAGATGTCCCCTGCGTATCTCTCCACTGATTAATCGCCTGAACAACTCCCTCGCCTGCTCACGGAAATCGGTATGCACCAGCATCAAAGCCGTTTCCAGCGGGACGTTTTTATCTTCGACCAGCCTCCGGTGTGTCTTTCCGGTCAACGAATCGTATTCGGCCACCATCTTTTTTACGGAGAATAAATCATTCTTTATATCATAATACCAGCAAATCATATCAGCCGCTTCTATCGCTATCGACAGCTTATAATTTACCAGTTCCAGATTTTCGCGGTAATTTTTCAGCTTCGTCACATCGACAAAGAACACGTCCACCACATCTTCTTCTTCCGATGAACGAATGATGACTGTATACGAAGCCCCGTTCACCTCATATTCGCCCGTATGCGTTTCTTTTGTAGCCAGTACTTTTTTTGAAACGTCCAGAAACCTGTCCATCGAACCAATCGAGGCTTCTTCAATCTGCTCCCTGTTTTTATGCCGGATATTGAATCCGGGCAATACCTTCTTTTCAAAAGCATTGTTGACATCAATAATAATAAAATCAAGCTGTCCGCCTTTATTCAGGACTTTACTACGTAGATAAGGGATAGGCATATTGTCGAATAAATCACGGTATTTAAGAAGCAATTTATATTCGCGGGTCCGCATCTTCGATTTTATGTGCCTGATATAGATGATTGTAAGCAGTGCAACAATGATGGAAGCAAGGATATAGAGGCTGAATATCAGCAGGTCATAATGTTCGATAAAATTCAATGGCTTTTCCAGCATGGAAGAATTGGCAGAACAAAACGCATCCCCTCCTATTGCCGGAGAAATATTTATCGCAGGGATGCACCCCGCATATATCTTTCCGGTAAAATATTCCAGCAAAATAAATATACCGATGTTGCGCTTCATAATTTTAATTTAGACCCAAGTTATACCCCTCTAATAAATTCATTGTATTTTCTGTTTCATCTTACGTACATATGAAGAATAGTTGAAAAACATTGCTTCACTGTTCCCGCAAAGCTATTGTAATAAATCTATTCTTCAAAGACAATTTGTAAATAAATTCATGAAAATCATTGATTTTTATTGACTATCACAAAAATAGCACATAAAAAACATAATATGGAATATCAAATTCGTATCAAAAATGCAGGCGGAAACCTCACAGCCTCCGCCTACCCCCCTTATCAATCCTAACCTCCTATTCAATTTCCGGACGGTCGCCACCGCTACTTCCTCCCGACGATGGCGGGCGGGTAGTTCCGGTGCTCGTCTTTCCTCCTTTGCCTGCCCCGAGGCTGTCGGAGATGACGACACGGTAATGGTCGATACGCGCGTTCCACCATGCGAACAGTTCGGCGTATTTATCATCTCCTTTAACGAGTGCCAGGGCATTCAGTTTTTCCACCAATGCGTTATAAGCCTTCTCGTAGATGGGACGTGTCATTTCGGTACTTCCTTTTCCGCTTTTTTCGGAGTGTTCTTTCGAGCGCTTCGATGTCAGTTCGGCACAAAGGTCATTCGCTTTTTTAAGTTCGGCTATCCAGCCGTCCAAACCTAAGAGAGTAGCGTCTGCCTTGTATTTATCGGACGCCAGTTCCTGTAAAAAGTTATTGATAAAACTTGTCAGGTCGTCGAACGAACGCCGTTGGGCACCGGTAAAAGTATCAGCCAATACGCTCAGACGCAAAGCGCCGTCTCGCTTATCCTGATCGAAGTGCCTCAATCCGTTTCTTATTTCTATAAGTATGGCAACATGCAGGTTACCACGTTGTTTGTTACCCGTAGCCATCTGTTCGGTAATAGAACTTTTGGCAACGTTGACAATGCTATCATCGAACGCCTGCAATTTCGCCTTATAATCGGAAAATATATCGGTTATCTCCAGCGTATCGTCGCCTTTGGCTTCAATAGCTGTTTCTATTTCACGGCCGAACGTCAGACTTTCGTTATTCTTCAACCGTGTTTTTGTTCCAAATGTTTGTATTTTAGTCATAGGTATGTGTTTTTATTCGTTTAGTATCTGGTAAAAATGTTTCCAATATTTTACAATAACATTACGCCCTCGGCGCAATCCCCCGATACTTGTATCGATATAATGACCACCCTTTAAAAAAGTCTCGATACTCATACCGGAGGGATCTTTGTTGTGCCGAAGCCATTCGATACACGTATCGAAGGCTTTTTACTGCCGTACGTGTCTCACGACACATAAACCGGCATATCTAGTATTAATGAAATGCTTGAAAACAAATTTATCTTTATCTCCTTATTTCTATTCTCGCTTCCCCGTTTGTTTATCAACATTCGGAGGATGTTCAGATTGTCTTTGTTTCATTTTTATCAGATTTAGGTAATGGCCCGTTAAGGGGTCAAGTTATATTTGTGTTTATATTTATTAACAACGAAATGACTAGATTAATCGTTCCTTTTTTCTAGTCACGTTTATACTTTTCTTTAGAAATAACCATATCCGATTAAAAAACACTCATCATAACAAGAAAATCAATCTTTTTATTCATTTTTTTCTTAATAATATTTGTTTATATAATAATTTTTTCATTGCTTTGTGGTGACCAGAAAAAAGGAACGATTAATCTAGTCATTCGTATTTAACGCTTTTCTAAATTGTTTTTCAATGGGTACACTCATGTTATCCATTCAGTATTTAACATGTTTTATTTGTAAATATTCCCTATCGGCATATATATTTTTTTATTTATGAAAAATCAATCTTATGAGGATTTAGGTATTGATTGATTTTACAATAAGTTTTCAGTCTTCCTTTTTGAAAAATAGATTCCTTCAAAACGAAATAGCTATCTTTGCATCCAATCAATAAAACTTAGTAGAGAATGGATAAGCAAACGGTCTTTCCTAAAAGACAAATCGTCGATATTGAAACGTGGGAACGGAAAGATAATTTTAATTTCTTCCGGAATTTCCTGAATCCGTGTATCACTATTACCTCCGAAGTGGAATGCACTGCGGCAAAAGAGAAAGCGAAAAAGAACGGGCAATCCTTCTTTATACATTATTTATACGCCATCTTGCGGGCGGCAAACGAGATTAAGGAGTTGCGCTTCAGAGTGGATGACAAAGGGCAGGTGATGTATTTCGAGACTGTCGATGTCTTATGCCCCATCCGGATGAAGGAGAATGGGAAATTCTATACGGTCAGGATTCCGTGGATAGCCGGGTTTGAAGACTTCCATCGGGAGGCGCGACGTATCATCGCCTCTATCCCGGAGGACGGAGACCCGTATAATGCCGAAAACCTGTCGTCTGAAGAAAACCGGTATAGTGTTATTCTGGTGAGCGCGACGCCCGACCTTTATTTTACATCGATGACCCATACGCAGGAGCGCGAAAGCGGTAGCAGCTATCCGTTGCTGAACGTGGGGAAGGCGGTGACGAGGGAAGGAAAACTGGTTATCCCCGTCGCGATCAACGTGCATCACGGGTTTGTGGATGGGGCGCATCTAGCAACGTTCTATCAGAAGGTGGAAAATTATCTGGGATAGTATCCCCTCCCCTCTCGAGAGGGGGCAGGGGGTGTGTTATAGTTAACTACAACCCATATTCCTCAATCTTCCTATACAGCGTAGTCAACCCGATACCCAGCAGGCGGGAAGTTTCGGTTTTATTCCCGTTTGTATATTTCAGGACTTTCTGTATATGCATTTTTTCAACGCCGCTCAGGTCAAATCCGGCATAGGCATCGTTTGCCGCGGCATTGGGCTGCTGAATGTTCAGGGGCAATGAATCCGGCGTCAGCACATCGCCATCCGCAATAATCAGGCTGCGTTCCACCATATTCCGGAGTTCACGGACGTTTCCTTTCCAGGTGTATTTTTTCAGCAGGTTGATATAATCGGGCGAAATCGTCTTGATTTCCTTGCCCATCTTTGCCGACAAAGCCGTAACGAATGCCTTCACATGCAACGGAATATCCTCCGACCGTTCCCGTAACGGCGGCAGATGTATCTGGAAAACGGAAAGGCGGTAAAACAAATCTTCGCGGAAATGTCCCTCGGCAATCTCTTTGGAAAGGTCGCGGTTGGTGGCGGCGATGACGCGGACGTTCACCTTTACCGGACGTGTATCGCCAATCTTGATGAACTCGCCGGTCTCCAGGATACGTAGCAGCTTGGCTTGCAGGTCGAAAGCCATTTCACCGATTTCGTCGAGGAAGATAGTGCCGTTGTCGGCCTCCTCGAAAAGTCCTTTCGTCTCCTTCAAAGCACCCGTGAAAGCGCCGGCTTTATGGCCGAACATCTCGCTCTCCAGCAGGTCGCGGCTGAAAGAAGAGCAGTTGATAGCCACAAAGGCTTTTCCGCTACGCGAACTGTGTTGGTGGATGGACTGGGCGAAGACTTCCTTTCCGGTGCCTGTCTCGCCTGTCAGCAGCACGGGGACATCGGTTTGCGCCACCTTGCGGGCCAGGGCGATCGCCTCCTGTATGGCGGGCGATTTGCCGACGATGGTGTCGAACGAATATTGCCGGCCGACCGGCGAAGCGGTGGCTTTCTCCTGACGGTAGGCGGCGGTGGCCTTCTCCATAGCCTTGGCGATCAGGGGGAGAATTTTATTGTTGTCGTCGCCTTTGGTAATATAATCGAAAGCACCGTTCTTGATGGCTTGCACGCCGTCGGGGATATTACCGTGGGCGGTCAGCAGGATGACTTCGGAATGGGGGCGCAGCTTCTTTAGTTCGCGTACAAGTTCAACGCCGCTGCCGTCGGGCAGGCAGACGTCGCACAGGATGACTTCGGGGGTCTGCTGTTCCAGTTGTTTCAGACCTGCCCGGCAGGTGGACGCCTGGAACACATCGTAACCTTCAAGTCCGATGATACGTGAGAGTAAACCTAAAATCTGCTTTTCGTCGTCAATAATCAGTACTTTTCCCATACTTTCAACAATTCTGTAACGCAGGCAAATGTACGATGATTATTTTTTCCGGCAAGGGGATGCGGGGCAATATGCTGAATTTTATAGCATGCTGATAAGGGCCTGCTTGTTCAGTACCTTCACCTTGTTACGCGAGATGCGGATGAAACCGCTGTCTACGAGCTTATTGATTTCTTTGGAAAGGGCGGGCCGCGTGACGCCGAAATACTCGGCAAGCTGCACCTGGTTGTGCTCCATATCGACCGTGTCTTCGCCCTCTTTCAGATGGTCTATCAGATAATAAATGTAACGGCTGCGGATGCCGCGAAAAGAGAGGACACGCAGGCGGGTCATAGTGCATTTGTTGCAACTGGTGCTGACGCAAAGGAAGTTATGAAGGAGCACGGGCATCGAATGCATCATCTTAAAGAATGAATCTTTGGAAATCTTCATCAGGACGACATCTTCCTCGACCGAGAAGGTGGCGGGGAACTGGTTCTTTTCGGCAAAAACATGCGGAGTGGCAAAGGTGCGCGGGGCTTTGATGACCTCTACCCTGACTTCGCCTCCCGAGACGTCGACTACGTCTACGTTCAGTTTACCTTCGAGCAGAACGTGTATGGCCTGGCACGGCGAACCCTGGTGGATAATCGTTTTTCCTTTCGGATGGTTCTCTAGTGTGTATTCCAGATTCTCCAGGAAGTCTTCCTGCATCTTCTGCGTGAAATTCCGGAACAACGGTATTTGAAAGATATCGGTTATATTCATTCAGCATCGATTTAGTGTCGGAAATGTTTCTTACAAAGATAAGAACATTTCCGACACTTGCAAGTTACCACTTGGCAATAAATATTCTCGGATTAATGTTGATCGACAACCATCCCCAGTCTTGCCAACTATCTTTACTGCCTCCCTTGACGACTTCCATCGTCGATGTTCCGAGCATCGTGGAGTAGCCGGCGGAGAGTTTCACGTCTTTCATAATCTGCCAGTCCACCTGGAGGTCGAGTTCGGAACCCAGTCCGCGGTCGAGGTCCTTTCCCTTAACCGTCACGTCGCTTGTGGTGGAGAAATAATGGTAGGCGAGCGACAGGTCGACTTTTTTCGACGGTTTGAAGGCGAGCTTCACCTGGTTGTCCCAAAGTCCCGGATTGAAACCGTTCTGGAAGGGAGTGGCATAATAATAATCCATCGCACCGTAGAACTTGTGATGGGTTCCGTACAACGGGTCGAAGGCCGTGTATTTGGCATCCGGACCGTCCGTGTTGTCTGCACCGCTCAGGTAATCGCTGCCGAGGGCAACGCTCCATTGCGAATTGATTTTATAGGCGGCATTCAAGGCCCAGAGGAAAGCGGAGACTTCACGTTTCTTCGCATTCTTGCCGGACTGGTAATAAAAGGTACCGCCAAAGGTCCAGTCGCCCGGCTGGTAATACAGGTTTGCTCCCATCGTTTGCATGAACTGGGTGTCGGAAACCTTCTCTTTCTGGTCGCCGCCTTCCAGTCCCAAATTCATGAAAAGGAAAGAAGCTTTAAACTCCTGGCTACAGATATGCTGGTACCAGAGGGTTTGCATATTTTTGTAGGGTTGCGCGCCCTCGGCGTAGAAAGTGCCGCCTATTTTAGTTTCGTCGTTCTGGTTAAAGGCAAGGATGAGATGAAGTTTGTTCTGTTTGTTCTCATAACCCAGTTTCAGGGCGTCATGATAACGGCCGGCGATGTTCCAATCCAGTCCGCCGAGGATGCGTTCGTCGTCGTAGATGAGCGACTGGCGTCCGAGCTTGGCAAAGAGGCCGTATCCGAAGTCGAGTTCTGCCCAGGCCTCGTTCAGGATGAAACGGCCGTTCTTATCGATCTGCGGATCCTGTCCCCAGACGCCTACGTGCTGTGCGGAAAGACCGATCGAGAGGTTCTGCCGCTCGTAATTCATGGAAAGGCGGGCACGGTTATTGATGAAGCCGGCCGGCTCCTGCCCTTCGCTACGGGGATTTAAAACTCCGTTCCTGTACTCTGCACGCGGACGTATCTGCGCACTCATCGAGAATGTATTCTCTTTATCTTTGGATGTTTCATTCTCGTCTGCTTTCATCCACATCGAGCTTACCAACAGAAGCCCGGAAAAAACAATCACCCGTTTCTTCATTTTTGTTTACGATTTAAGTTGATATTTCATTTGCTTGTTATTCCATATTATATACGTGCACGCTGTTGCCCTGTGCCGAAGGTAGATAGTTTACACCGAACCAGCAAACTTGCAGCAAGATAAAAGAGAACACCAGTATTCCAAGGGCTGCCCTGTATTGTTTGTTCTTCTGAAACCGGAAGTGTATATACAGCAGATTGCCCAGCCAGGTCGCTGCCGCCCAGGTCTCTTTCGGGTCCCAACTCCAGTAATGCCCCCAGGCTTCTTTCGCCCAGAGCGCCCCGAAAAGCATGCCGATAGTCAGGAAAGCAGTTCCCACATAGACCAGGTTATCGCAGAGATTCATTACACCCGGCTCAATCGCCCTCTTTCGCGACCGGACCAGCAGATAGACGGCCACCACGGCCCCCGCTCCCAGCATCGCATAGGCAAACATATAAACAATCACATGCGGTGCAAACCAGGGACTTTGCAAGGCGGGCATCAGCGTCTTATTATGTATCTCCGGCTTAAACAGGTTGATACAAATAAACACCAGCGACATGACCGTACTGAAAGACAATATCCATTTATAGCGCCAGCGGATATAAGTAATGATTCCGGCCACCGGCAGGAAGAAGGAATACCACAGGCGGGTCTCCCCCATCGTCCGCAACGGCGGACGTTCCAGCGACACCCACATCCCGACGATGAAAGCCATAAAGATAGCCAGGCCGGCAACCGTCCACAAAACCACCTGCAACGACTTGCCGGGCCGGTAAGCCGCCATTGCTCCCATGCCCCAGCAGAACACGGCCAGCAAAGCGAAATATATCAAATGATTCCATTCCATACGTTATACAGTTTTTGTATCATTAACGACCGCCTGTTCCGGCTTGTTCCCGGGTGCCAGAATGAAGAGGCAGACGGAACCGAGCAACATCATCAGAATGCCGGTATATACCAACGGAAGCCACGGGTCTTTCACCAACTCGAAGATGCTCAGGCGGCTCCATTTCCCTTTTGTTTCGTCGTAGCTTAGCTGGTAAATCTTCCAGCCGCCCATACTTAAAGGCTTGTTCACTTCAATCAATGCTTCGGCCTGCTCCTTTTCCTTCGTATACACCAAGACCTCGGAGGCGAAGCGTTTCGGTTCGCGTTCCGGCATGACCAGGCTCACCTCCTCATTCAGTTGCAGGGATACGTACGGGAACATGAAGCTGCCGCAACTCACCCAACCGCTTTTTTCGACACCGCTTGCCTTGTTTCGGGCAGTTACGTATAAGGCGGTTGTCGCCCCTTCGGAATGAAAGGCGACAAAGTTGACCGTGTCCTTTCCAGGGACGCAGGCGGCCATCGGCAACAGGTCGGTTACTTCTATCTCCCAATCCAGCAGGCTGCCGGACAAAGGAGTGGATTCGACCAGGATGTTTTCAGGATTCTTTTCGGGCAACGCTTTACCGTCCGCATTGTCGATAACCAGCAGCTTCGGAGGATATTCGTCGATTGTAAATGATTTCAGTTCGATGGCTAAAGGCAGTTCCTGCATTTCTCCGGCTTCATCGGTTGCCCGCCATTCCGGTTCGCCTTGCGGAACCGTCATCCGCAGACGTTGCAAGTCACCATTTCCTAAAATGGCTGCCAGCAACGTAATGAATAATCCGGCATGATTCAGGATGAAAGGAACATCTTTCCATTTAAAACGGCTTATCTTCCGAATCGTCACCAACCCCAATACGGAGAGAAAATAAAGGAACAGCAGCATGAAAGGCCACGAGACCGTCATTTGCATGAAACCTAACCCGGACAGTAGTCCTCCGTGAGTAACCGTTGCAGAGGGAGCCACTTGTCGGGTCAGTCCCATGATGATAACCAAAACCATCCAGGCCGTTAAAGAGGTAATACTCGCCGTCAGGCTGTAAAACCACTGCAGAACAGCAGCTTTACAGCTCGCGGCATATATCATTATCAAGAAAAACAGGAACACTCCTCCTGCTATAGCGTTCAGGGGATACTGGAAAAGAGTCGCGTCCACCTTCCCGGTTGTCGTTTGCAAAATGACTCCGGTAATGAACAGGCCGATGCTTATCGCCCATCCTTCTGCATATCCCCAGGGTTGCTTCCACATAATCAAATCTTTTCAGCCAGACGTTTGTTTGCTTTCGCTTCCTTAATCCATTCCGGAACGACAGTGTTCAGGAATTTCTCTTTTGCCTGACGTTCGGCAGCCATATCCAGACCGATATATTGCTGTGCTTTTTCCTTTGTCGAGATATCCGGCATCGGAACATCATCGGTATAACCCAACTTAGCCAAGACTTTGGATACTGCCAGACGTGCCTGCATGGTCCTGTCGAGGCCGTTACCCAGGATACGCTGTATTTCCTGCGGTGCATGGAATGCTCCGCCATGGGAAGCAACACCGAAATCCCAACGCCATTGTGCCTGACGGAGCAGTTTCAATACCGGAGCCATCTGGTCTTCCGTTGCGCCTTTATCCCAGGCAAACTTTGCTTCGATATGTGCTTTTGCCAGTTCGGCTTCCAGGCGGTTACGCATTTCGTTTGCCTTGTTCTGACGTTCGTAAACATTATTACGCAAAGTTTCTTCGCTTTCACGGTGGCAAACCTGGCAGGTACGGTCAATCATTGCCAACGGGCTCATGATATGGTGGTCACTGTATTTCACGCCGCCTTCGCTCTTGTAAGGCATATGGCAATCGGCACAGGATACGCCACGCTGTGCATGGATACCCATCATCGACAATTCATAATCCGGATGCTGTGCTTTCAGAATCGGTGTACGGCTCAGTTTATGCGTATAGTCTGCGAAACCTTCTTCGTCATAATAAGCCTCCATGTCTTCAACAGTAAAGCCTTTATCCCAGGGGAAAGTCAGATACTTTCCGTCACCCTTAAAATAATATTCCACATGGCACTGCGCACAAACCAAGGAACGCATTTCCTGCTGGGTAGCCTTGGTGATGTCGCGTCCCTGGCGCTGGAATGCTTCAATCAGGGCCGGACGGCTGATATGCAGGTTCATATTCTCCGGTTCATGGCAATCGGCACAACCGATAGGATTCATAATCTCCGTTCCCATTGCCGCCCATTTGCTCTTATAGAAATTATCTACTCCTATCGCCTGCATCATACGGGGAACGTCCGGACTCTTACAGGTCCAGCAAGTTGCCGGCTGCGGACCTTCATCGGGTGTCATCGGAGCACCGACACGCAAGGTATGACGCATATCGTCAATCGCATGCATATGACCGCGTGGAGTCGAGTAATCTTTAGAAAAAGCATATCCGGCCCAAAGAATAACCATTTCGGGACGGGCTGCCAGCACATCGACCATCTGGTTTCCGTTATACTTGCTTTGAAAACTGGTATCCATCGTCTGCGTCCAGGTTTCATATTCCCGCGGATAGTTCGGGGCAAATTTTTCGTTTACCGACTCAATGCCGGTAATCTCGACTTTCTTGTTATTCATCACACTGGCAATCTCGGCCCTCCGTTCATTAATCGAGGTAGCGAGTACGCCCAATACGAAAACAACGGCCATTGTCCCGCCGAACAATAACCAGCCTTGCCATGATTTAAGTTTCTTTTCCATATTCGTTGATTTTTATTTATTCGTTTTATTTAAGCATATCTTTCAGCCATTGCGGCGTATTGGTTTTCGGATAAGGCACAATGGCCGAAGGAGTGGACGAGAGGCTGTTGGAACCTCCGTGCGGAACATCGCGGTGGCAGTCCCAACAGGCTTTTCCTTCACCCGCCATCGCCATATTGTGGTCGATACGTCCGGTGTTTACAAATTCGGTATTCAGTTGCGTGTGGCAACGGACACAGTTGTTCATGATTACTTCAGCGCTTTCGTCGATTGCCTGTATTACCTGCGGTTCGCCACGCATCATAAAGACAGCGGCATGTCGCATACCGTCCATTCCTTTGAAAAACCATTTCTTTGCGGCGTTTTCGTGCGGCACATGACAATCGTTACAAGTAGCGTTCCGGCTATGCGAACTGTGACTCCAGGTAGCATAATAAGGCCCCATGATATGACAGTTCACACAGGTCGACGGCTCATCAGACAAGTAACTCCAGGCCCTCGATACATAAAATGTATAAAAGCCTAAACCACAAATCGCTCCGCTCGCGACAATGGCAAATAATTTCCATCGCCTGGAAGGAAGAATCGCGTTTATTATCTCTTTTATCTTCATACAGCCTTAATTAAAGTTTAATTCTTGACAAATATCTTAAATCGAGTACAGGTAAAGTGTAATAAATATTACATTGCGCGAAAATTATCCAACAAATGAGAAAAGTTTTATTCATGGCAGTCTCCGCACTGCTGATCTGCACCTCGTGTGTAACGAAGAAAAAATACCTGGAAGCCGAGAATGGGCGGCTCGAAGCCATCGGCCGCGGCAATGCATTACAGGAACAACTGGTCGATTGCAAAGATGCCGCTGACAAACTGAACGAGCGCCTCGCCGCCCTCCAGCGGGACACGGCAAAGATGGGCAGCAACATCCGCAACTATCAGACGATGCTGAATTCGAACATGACGCAACAGGAAAAGTTAAACTCCCTCCTCAGCCAGAAGATGGAAGAGTTGAACGAGCGGGAACGGACAATTAACGAATTGCAGGACATGATTAATGCCCAGAACGAAAAAGTTCAAAAGCTGTTAAGCAGCGTAAAGGATGCCTTATTAGGTTTCAGCAGCGAGGAACTGACTGTTACGGAGAAAGACGGCAAAGTATATGTCGCCATGTCGGATAAGTTATTGTTCGAATCAGGAAGCGCCCGGGTGGATAAACGAGGAAAAGAGGCATTGGCTAAACTGGCGGAAGTCCTCAACAAGCAGTCGGATATAGATGTATATATCGAAGGCCATACCGACAGCAAACCGATTAACACGGCACAGTTCAAAGACAACTGGGATTTGAGTGTAATCCGTGCAACTTCGGTTGTCCGTATCCTGACAAAAGATTACGGCGTGAATCCGTTGCAGATACAACCTTCCGGACGTGGAGAATATATGCCGGTAGCAGACAACGAGTCGGCTGAAGGCCGCAGCAAGAACCGCCGGACAGAGATCATTATGGCACCGAAGCTGGATAAATTATATCAGATGTTACAATAACCTATAAATAGCAGGAATGTGTCAAAAGTCGCTATCCAGTCTGTCTCCCGGGCTTGACCCGGGATCGTATACTACGTTGATATGCACCATTTAGTATGAGTTGGCGGATCAAGTCCGCCATGACAAAACGGACTTTTGCAACAGTCCTGCTATTCTATTGACCTATAGTGGGTTTTTAATCGAAAAAAAGCTCCACTCCAAATCAAAGGGAGAACATGGGTACCAGATATCTTGTTTCTCTCCTCCTACTTCCTGAAAAATATGAATAAGACAGGTAGATGTTTTTAGGTATTTATCTCCATTTTCTTCCAACAGGCTTATCTGATAAGTTCCTTTGTTTTCAAGTTCTCTGGTTGAATATCCTAAATCCACAACATTCTTGAATACCAATCTTTCTTCGTTATCCTTCATTCCTACCGAAGCTTCATAGATATAATACAAATAAGATTTATCAAACCCAGATTCCTTTGCTACATTTCCTGGAAGCGCACCTTTGCACACGTCAAGAGCCTCACAACGCGTAAATCCTTTGACAGCCACACTGTCATACTCATCAAATGTAAACCAGGTTATCTCCGGTTCCGATAAATAGATTTTTTTATCATAATGGAACTTTGTCTTTGAACAAGAAAGCAAAGCAAAGACAACTAACAGACTATAAATAAACGACAGATTCTTCATAATTCCTTAATTTAATATTAAATACTAGTCTTTTAAGCTCTAAAACAAACTATTTATCCTCTTTTGATTTTACATCTATATCTTTAAAGGAAAAACAATGCCACTCCAAATCGAAAGGGGAACACGGATACCAGATATCCATCTTTTTACCATCCTTTTCCTGGGAAATATAGATTAGATAAGTGTTCATGACAAATGAATCATCAAGACTGTCATAATCTTTTACAGTATTGGAAACCCCAATATAACCCATATCCGGAAAAGAATATCCTAATTTAGTATTTTGATCAGCATACATAATAATAAAATCCTCCTCATTCATCTTAAATTCAGCAGTAACCGCGCAGATATAATAAACATAAGATTTATCGTATCCCGAATCCCTCACAACACTATCAGGCAGCATACCTTTATGTTCATCCCCGATAGTCCAGCTATTAAATCCCTTCACTACGATACTGTCCCCTTTCTCTACAGGATACCGGTTCACTTCCGGCTCCGACAAATACAAATAAACCTGACCGTTAAAACCAATCTCAGTCTTAGAACACGACATCAAGGTCAACATCAATAATAGATAAAACACAAACATTCGATTTCTCATATCATTCTCACATTTTAAATACTTCTATCCATTAAACGCCAGCCTTTGTTTCATATTGCGTGAGTGACAATCAATAAATTATTGTATGAGGCAGTGATAATAAAATATAAAAAAGCCTCCCCCCTAATATTATTTATCATTAAATATTTATCATCTACTATCATACTATCATTATTTGATATAAATACATAGTTATCAACACTCTATCTTATGACAGTAGGTGTTTTAACTATCATATATCTATCATGCTACTATCATACCCGCTTAAAAAGTAAGATAGGAAACGTCTTCTTTTGGATAAATATATAGCTAAAAATCAACAACATAGTAACATATATTGCTTGACACCCGGGTCTTGACACCTTCGACACCCGGGTGTTCGCATCGTCAAGATGGGGGTGTAAAACAGGGTAAGATGGGCATCCCGGCAACAAAAAGTCTGCATTCGGGTGAAATCAAGTCATTGTTTTGGGATAAAAAAGTAGTAGACTAACGAATTATGAGAGACAGCATGTAACCGGGCAGTCATCTTTTTAAGGTCAAAAAGATGGCTGCTTAGTTAAAATAGAGTTAAAATGATGGTTGTATGATAGATAAATGATAGTTAAAAACACCTACTATCATAGATTAGAATGCTTATAATCATACATTTATATCAACCAGTGATAGTATGATAGTAGAATTAAAGATAATTCTACTTCTTACATCTTATTGCAAAATACAGAATATACAGAAATGCAATCAACGGCACAAAGAATCCGATTGCCATATTGTTTTCCCCGATATATCCCATCAGCATCGGGCTGAAAGCGCCACCGGCTACTCCCATCACGATATAGGAAGATGCCTTTTTGGTATAAGTGCCCATCCCTTCCAGACCTAACGCAAAGATTGTCGGAAACATGATGGACATGAAGAAGAATGAAATATACAACGCATACAAAGATATCGTTCCGGCAGAAACAATTACCAACGCCATACAGATGGCATCAGCCAAAGCAAACCAGGTCAGCAATTTTCCCGGAGCCATCCATTTCATCGTAAAACTTCCGGAAAGGCGGCCAATCATGAATAAAGCCATTCCGCCAAATGCAAGTATCCGCGAGGCTTCGATATTCGTCATCTGCGGGTCGAGTTCCGTGACATAATTAATAAAGAAACTAAAGATTCCGGTTTGCGCCGCACAATAACAGAACTGCGCTATCACCGCCCGTACAAACTGCCCGTGCCTCCACATCGAAGTGGAGGGGAGTTTTGTATCAAGTCTATTTTCCTCCTGTTCCTCTACCTTTATCTCCGGCAAACGGGTGAAAAAGAAAAGGATAGCTACCAATAAAACGATACCGCCCACAAGAATATAAGGTTTCGTCAGGGTAAACGGGTCATCCTGCGCACCTCCGAAGATTAAAGCTCCGCCAACCAGCGGACCAAGTATCCAGCCCAACCCGTTAAACGATTGCGACAAGTTCAAACGCTGCGCACCCGACTCCGTCGGTCCCAAAATAGTCGAATAAGGATTGGCAGCCGTCTCAAGAATACACAACCCGCAGGCAATGATAAATAAAGCGACCAGAAAAGGAGTCGCAGAATGCAAAAAGGCAGCAGGGATAAAAGCGAAAGCCCCGGCAGCAAAAAGTAACAATCCCAGAATAATACCTTTCTTATAACCGTAGCGTTTCATAAACATTCCGGCAGGCAACGCCATCAGGAAATAAGCGATATAAGTGGAAAACTGCACCAGGCCGCTCTCCGCCTTCGTCATCGTGAAAGCGCCCTGGAAATGTTTGTTCAGTACGTCCAGTAAACCATGCGCAAATCCCCACAACAGGAACAGGCTGGTGATAAGTATGAATGGAACGAGATATGATTTTCCATTGGGGGCGGCAAATAAGCTTTGTTTGTTTTTCTTTTCCATCAGATTCTTTTGATTCGGGTAATTTGAAATATGTCCATCAATTGCCATTTCTCCGCCGATATGGCGCCGGAAATGACTTAACAGATTGCAAAGGTAATTCTTTTCTGCCAATAAACTATGTACAATCAGGACCTCGCAGATATTGGAGGTCCTGACCGGTTATTTCTTTTTCAGATAATAATTCGGATTAAAGTAGGAAATCCGGTAAGCAGAGTCCGGAGCGTTACGGTATAAATTGATCGTATTAAAAACCAGTTTTGCCGAATCCATATCGAACTCAAGTAAAACTGGGAACATCGTTTCAGGAATAGAATCATAAGGAGTCAACCCGGCTTTTGCCAACTGGTTGTTCCAGAATATCGTCAAACTCTCCCGATAGATAGTATCTCCTTTATGGTTGAACAGATAAAAAGTATCCCGTTCTGTCGTTGTCCACATTTTACCGGGATTTTTATATCCGGCAACCGGCATTAAAAACTGATAGCCCGAAATATCCAACGGTTCCCCGTTATCAATCTCAAGATAAGCCTGATAGTCATAGTTCTTATCTTCCGGAGGGTAATCATCCCGTCCGGTTTGCGAAATCCGTTCAATATCTTTTGCCGTGATTCCGGGTATATAAGTAACCACCGACAAGAAGACGATCGCCAGGCAGGAAGCATACAGATAACGGCCGGACTGTTTGGTAAAGAATAAAACGGCCAGACAAGTCAGTATCAACCCGACAACAAGCAGATAAACACGCGGCTCTGTAAATCCGTACTCGTTGATACGATAACAAGCACCCACCCAATACATTACCAAAGCGGGCAATACGGCAAAACTGGCATGTTTATAAAACCAATCATAATACCTCTTCGTCAGAAAGACCTGGCAACCTTTCAGAATAAAAGTGACAGAAACAAAACTGACAACGATATAAGCCACCGCCCCTTTCGGCAACGACCAGAGAACCGCCACCTTAATAAAATAAAGATACAGAATGACCGCATAGATCAGCAAAGCCGGCGAAAGCACATAATTCAGCAGCACTTCAAACAGCCGGTTACGACTCTCCTCCTTTTCCTCCCTTTCTTGATTGAACATGAGGAACAACAAAGGCATCCCGCACATAAACAGAAGGTAAGCCGAATCGGTATAAAAACTCCTGTAACTGTTTTCCCATATCTCAAAGATGTATTGTATGGATGTATAGATCGAAATTGCCAGCAGATAAGCTATTCCCGCCAGTAATCCGGCAGATAATAAAGACTTCACATAACGCAACCCGACACGCACAAACTCATCATTATCACGTTTCCAGCCGCTAACCAGATAGAGGAGTTGCACTACAATCAATGAAACCAGATAGGTCGGTTCCCATATCTCATCCTTATCCAGCCACAGAAAAGGAATAAAAAAGAAAGCCGATAAAAAATACAGCGGCCGTAGTTTGTGTTGTACGGTCAGTCCGTTCAATATATAGGTTATCAGGAACAAGACCGGAAAATAAGCCAGCGGCGGCGCCAGAAAAGAATATCCGAATCCATACTCGAAATAGACACATCCTGCCAGACTGAAAACGACTGACAACACAACTTCCACCGGATGTTTCCTGACAGCCAGTTTCAACCTGCTTATGAGAACCTCTATTTTCTTTTTCATATTGATTCAACGTTTATTAGATAGAAACGAAGATAAGAACTTCTTATTACATAAAAGCGATGAGAGACGAAATAAATAAACACATATTAGAACAAATCCCATAGCTGTTTGTTTTATTAATAAAATCAATAAACGTAATATAAAACATACAGCTATGACTTTAAGTAGAAAATTATCCGATGCTCTGAACGAACAGATACTGGCAGAGATGTGGTCTTCCAATCTCTATCTGTCCATGTACATTCATTTTGCTCAAATAGGTTTGGACGGTTGCGCCCATTGGATGAAAAAACAATCGGAAGAAGAACTCGATCATGCCTATAAAATGATTGATTATTCTGTAAAACGTGGCGGACAGGTGAAACTGGAACAGATCAATGTTGTTCCGACAGCTTTCGGCACACCGCTGGAAGTATTCGAACATGTTTACCAGCATGAGGTTCACGTTTCCGAGTTGATCGACAAACTGGTAGATATCGCACATGCTGAAAACGACAAGGCAACACAAGATTTCCTTTGGGGCTTTGTACGTGAACAAGTGGAAGAAGAAGCAACCGCCAAAAACATCGTTGAAAAACTAAAACTCTACGGTGAACATCATGTGGCAATCATGGATCATCATTTGAGTAAGAGATAATTGGTTCAGATATTATCAGATGTGAATGTAGCGCGTTGGTAGGGGCGGTTCGCGAACCACACGTGTCCACTAAAAAAAATTAAGATTTAACTGGGTGTCAATTTGGCACCCAGTATCTTTTGTCCCCATGAACAACTCACTAAACGGCTTTTTGTC
>NZ_JAMOKS010000047.1:0-43460 GCF_023656785.1 Parabacteroides caecihominis | reverse complement strand
TACCCAAAGAGGTATATAGGTTATGTCGCTAACTATCAACTGGCAAGGGCGATTGGGTATCAACTCTTTAACCAGATTCGGATAAAGCGGAAGGTCGTGGTTGGAGTCCGTGGTTGCAATACGCCGCCTGCGCTTACGTACTTTCAAGCCATATCGTTCTATGATGTCATAGAAACGATTGTAGCCAACGCTGTGTTCTTCTCCGAACCTGCGACGGTACATCAACCAAAGCTTATTGCCACCGATGCCGGGAGCTTTCTGACGTACTTCTTTAATAAATTCAATCACAAAGGATTCCCTGGCTAATTTGAACATTAATTTATCCACATGTTTATAGTAGGCTTGTTTACTTACACCAAGCAGACGACACATAGGGACAATGCCGTAAAGCCTCTTGTCCCTGGTGTGAAGCCTGGATGCTACTTGGTGCCAGCTTTTTTTAGGTCGATACCATAAACTTCTTTGCCAAAGGCCACCATTTCTTCGTAAAAGTCAGCCCGAAGGCGTTCCTGAGTTAAATCCTTCTTGAGAGAGGCGATCTCACCCAGTAACTTTTTGTAATCTTCCTCTGTTACCTCTTTACCTTGTTTCTTCATCATTGCTGCTTTTTGGGGGTTATCAACCTCAAAGATAGTTAATGCACGGTAAACTCGAGAACGACTTATACACAGTTTTTCTACTATCGCGGCGACTTCCAGGCCTTCTACTACACGAAGGCGATAAATCTCATGACACATCAGATGATGCTCTCTCTCTTGATAATAATTCTTCTTTTTCATTGTTGATTCTTTAAAGAGTCAACCTTATTTACAAAAAGACATTCCAAAGAGGGTAACTACGAGGAAACTGTAATTGACTGACCGTTAGCTTAGTATTGTAATTTCCATCCAATCGTCTTTTCTTGTATCGTCCATAGCTTGTGGTAAAGTCCTTGGTTACGGAGTAATTCATCATGCCTCCCTTGTTCGGCGATGCAGCCGTCTTCGAGGACGATGATTTTGTCGGCATTGCGGATGGTTTTCAGGCGATGGGCGATGACGATGACGGTGCGGCCCTCAATCAGGGTGTTGATGGCTTTCTGCACTTCCACTTCGTTTTCCGGGTCGAGGGAGGCGGTCGCTTCGTCCAGCAGGACGATGGGAGCCTCTTTCAGGATGGCGCGGGCGATGGAGAGACGCTGTTTCTCTCCGCCGGAGAGGGTACAACCCCCTTCACCGACCATCGTGTCGTAACCACCCGGCAGGCGCATGATGAAATCGTGGCAGCAGGCTTTGCGGGCAGCGGCTTCTATTTCTTCGTCGGTCGCATCCGATTTGCCGAAGCGGATATTGTTCTTTATCGTATCCTGGAACAGGTAAACGTCCTGGAAGACCATCGAGATATGCCTCATCAGGGATTCGGGTTCCAGCTCCTTCATGTCCTGCCCGTTCAGCATCACTTTCCCTTTCTGCGGGTCATAGAAACGGGCGCATAACTTCATCAACGTGCTTTTCCCGCTTCCCGACGGGCCGACGAGAGCCGTGAGCGAACCCCTTTTCAGCGTCAGCGACACATCATGCAATATCTCCTTCTCCCCATAGCCGAACGATACCTGCTCGAAAGTGATATCCCCGTGTTCGGGACTTTCCTTTTTTCCTGTCATTTCCGGTTCACGCATCAGGTTCAGGATGCGACCGCCGGCAATGGAGAAATAGCGGAACTCGGCGAAGTTGGTCAGTGCCGATGTCAGCGGGTCGAAGACGCGGGAGCCGACAATCAGGAACATCACGAACGTGAGCAGGCTCAGCTGTCCGCCTACCAGCAGATACGCCCCGCAAAGAATCATCAGCGTCAGACCGGCGCGGACCAGCGTGATAGACAGTAAGATAAACGGCCCCATCAGGGCTTCCAGGCGCATGCTTGCCCGGCGTAGGTCGGCAAAGGCTTTTTGCAGACGTTCGAACTTCCCGCCCAGCAGGTTGTAAGCCTTGATGACGCGGATGCCTTGCAGGTACTCTTCCAGGCGGCTGCCCGCATTCACTTTGGCCTCTATCTGCCGGCGGCTCAGGCTGTATTGTATCCGGGTGCTTCCCGTCAGTACCAGGATGGCGAGCGGAAGCGCGATAAACATGGCCACCGACATGCGCCAGTCAACCCATAGCAACCCGAAGAAAGCGAGCACAGGCATCACCAAAGCTCCCATCAGTTGGGGCAGATGGTGGGAGATACCCGTTTCGGCCAGCGTGAAATCGCTGATTATCATGCTGGCAAGTGAGCCGGGGTCGTGGCGGAACAAAGACCCCAACGGCAGGCGGCGCAGATGTTCGGCCAACTGTATCCGGCCGTCGGCACTCATCTTGTAAGCGCCGCGGAAGTTATGCCGGTACGACTGGCGTTCGGCGACGGCCATCACCAGCATATACCCTACCAGGATGCCGAAGATAACCCACAGGCGGGTCGTGTCGAGTCCGCTGCCGCTGCCGTCAAAGGCTTTGAAGATTATGTTCACCGCTTCTATCGAAAGCATGAAAGGAACGATGTTGACCAGGTTGGACAGGAGGGTGTAGCCGACCGGTTTCCTGAGCCGTTCCGTATGTCCGATTGTTATATTTTGAAGTGCATTCATTCTTGTTGTCTCCTTATTTCTTTAATGTCCATTGAAAAGCGTCCGTGTAGGCATCCCACATCTGTTTGTATAATCCTTCGGCGACGGATAATTCGGAGTGGATGCCCTGTTGCGCGATTTCCCCCTCTCTGAGCACGATAATCCGGTTGGCGGAAATGATGGAGGAGAGGCGGTGGGCAATGATGATAACCGTCTTTTCCCTAATCAGTTCCTGGATGGCGAGCTGCATCTTATATTCATTCTCCGGGTCGGCAAAGGCAGTCGCCTCGTCGAGCACCAGGATAGGGGAGTTCTTCAGGATGGCACGTGCCACGGCTACCCGCTGCGCTTCCCCGCCGGACAGATAGACGCCGCCTTCGCCAATCAATGTCTGGTATCCTTGCGGCAACCTGCGGATGAAATCGTCGCACTGGGCGGCACGGGCGGCGGCGATGACCTGTTCTTCGGTGGCACCGTCTTTCCCGACACGGATATTTTCATATAAGGTATCGAAGAAGAGGAAGGTGTCCTGGAAGACGAAAGAGACCTGGTCCATCAACGCTTCGGAAGGGATATTCCGGATATCCGCCCCGCCAATCCGGATACTGCCTTCGCTGACGTCCCAGAAGCGGGGAATCAGGTTGGCGATGGTCGATTTGCCACTGCCGGAAGGACCGACCAGCGCGGTTATCTCGCCCGCCCGGGCCGTAAAGCTGATATGCTTCAGCGCCTCCGTCCGTGTCTTCTCCTGCTTGTTTTCGTAAGAGAAACTGACATTATCGAAAGTGACGTCGTGCCCCTTTGGCCGCTGAGGAGTGGCAGGTTCGGGCACCGGCTTTTCGGCAAAGATGGCGTCGATGCGGTTCACCCCTTCGTCTATCTCCCGGGTATTCGATGCCAGGAAGGTCAGCCGGTAGAAGGGGGAGGAGACGCCCGGCCCCAATATAATAAAGAAGAGATAGACGGCTGCCAGCGCGATATTGCCCGGCTGCCCGTCGAGCAGCAGCAGGCCGACCGGAATGATGAAGGTGACGAGCGAGTTGAGCAGCACGACGAACGTCACCATCCCCGGCTGGTAAGCGTCGCAGACATTCAGCGCATATTCCTTGAACCGGTAGATGGATTTGCTGAACTGGCGGAACGACTCCACCGTCTGCCCGAATATCTTCACCACCGGCATCCCCCTGACATATTGCACGGCCGACGCGCTCATCTGCTCCGACGTATCGAAATACATCTTGAAGAACTCCTGCGCCTTCTTTCCGAACATCATGCTGAACTGCACGGATATCCCCGCCACGATAGCCAGCAGGCAGACCGCCGCCATCCACCCGTTCAGGCTGAAAAAGATGACGAACATGACGATGACCGTCGTTGCCGCATTCACCAGGTCGGGGATGGTATGCGCCACGAAGTTCTCAATCTTTTCCACATTCTGTTCGAGCGCTTTCTTGATAGCTCCGGTCGATGTCCCGTTGAGGTAGCCCAGCGGCAACCGTCCGATATGTTCCGAAAGCCTGACGCGCAGTCCGTAAAGGATACGGAACGCTGCCATGTGCGAAGCCATCAGCGAGCCGTAAAGCAGCAACAGGGCGGCCGCCAACCCGGCAAAGGCAATCCATGCCCAGCGAATCATGCTGGCATCGTCCGAAGCCGTCACGTTCCCGGCATTCCTCAATAATTCATTCAGCACCTGATACACCGACAGATAGGGGACCAGCATACAGCAGGCACTTATCGCCGACAGGAAGCCGGCCAGTATCAGCAGCCCTTTCTTTTCGCCCGCAATCTCAAACAGGCGCAGCAGGCCTTTCTTCTTTTGTTTCTTCATATATTCTTTCGTTTATTCAGCAACCTTATATCCCACTATCCCGAATGATTTATGCAAAGCCGGAACCAGCCACATAATCAGGCCGGGCAGTCCCCAGCGTTTTTTTTCTTCGGAGACGAAGTAGAAGCGTTCGATTAGTTTCAGTCCCGGCACCCATCCTTCGACCGTGTGCGGGTCGTTCAGTCCGAAATGGAAACGGGCTTTCGTGCGTTTCACCGACTCATGTTTGTCGGAATTGCGGGCGGCCCATTTGCTGACGAAGTCGAAATAAATCTCGCTCCCGGGGAAACGCGCGGCAATATTCCTGACGACCGATTTCACCTGCTCCTCTTCGAAATACATCATCACCCCTTCCGCCAGGAAGAGGAAACGGCTGTGCGGATGCTTCTCTTTCAACATCTCCATCCAGTCTGTATCGAGCATGGACCCTTTGATGTTGATGTCGTTCTTTGAGATAGGGAATAGCTTTTCGCGCAGCTCGATCACTTCGGGCAGGTCGAGTTCGTAGAAGGTTGCCCGCTCGCGGTTGGGAACACGCTGGTAGCGCGTATCCAGTCCGCAGCCTATCAGCACGATGACCGGCTCTTCGTCTGCCGTCCGGTCGATGAACCAGCGGACCAGCCGGTCGTAACGGCGCAGACGGATGGCAGTACCCGCCGTACTCATCGAGATTTTGCCGAACTTAGCGAAGTCGTAATCTATTTTCTCAACCAGTTCGCAAGCCATCAGATCTTTTACTATCGCATCTTTTCGGCGGCTTTCGTAGGCACGTGAAAGTAAGGGGATGAACAAGGTTTCTGCTATGTTGTCCTTAATCCCGGGTTTTATTTTATTCATAATATACCTATTTTTAGGGATTGATTATCTGCTGCAAAGGTCTGATATTTGCTATCGAATTATTTACGCGAAAGGGAATCCCTTTTTAATCTGACGGAATAAATGATGCAGATGGAACTTTCGTCTCGCAGGAGAGACACGATTGCTTTGGAAGTACCCGATATAAGCTACTTTTCCACTAACGGCACCGGTAGCCTTGAAGAACAAAGCTGGAATATGGGGAATGAATTGCTGACGTATAGCATCTCGGAGTTCAAATGCAGGGACTTCAACGTCGCCAACTACCTGGTACATTGCAAGGAAGACTGCTATATGTATTCCCGCAATGTGAATTGTCCCTTCCTCGGTCTCTCTTTCGTGCGGCAGGGAACGGTCGAATGCTTCCTCTCGGAGACGCGCGACAGGCGCATCTGGGCAAAAGGTCATACGAATATGATGGTCAGTTCCGGTCACCGCGAAGAGCGCAACCACTTTTACCGGGGAGATACTTTCGGCATGACCAACGTCCTGATATCGCCCGCTTTCTTTCGCCACCTGTCCGAACGCTACCCCGAATATTTCGAGAACGCTTACCTTCGCCTCGATAACGGCGAGACATTCTTTATGGCCCCTGAGAATATACCGGTCCCGGTCACGCTCGATACGGCATTGAACGATATCGAACTGTCGCGTATGATGGGGAATGCCTCACCGATGTATCTCGAAGCCAAAGTGATTGAATGCCTCTCGCTTTTCATTCGCGAGACAAAAGGCAAGGGATTGGAAAAAGAGAATAGCCTGACATCGTCCGAACGCGATAAGATTTATCAGGCACGCGATATCATCTGCTCCGAATATCTCAATCCGCCTTCCCTGCGCGACCTGGCTCTCCGTGTCGGGACAAACGAATGTACGCTGAAAGCCGGTTTCAAGCAGGCGTTTCATAGCACGGTGTTCAACTACCTCTTCGATTACCGGATGAATATGGCGGTGCATTACCTGCTGGATACCAACAAGACGATTGCCGAAGTGGCAAGCCTGGTCGGCTACGATTATCAGACGCATTTCTGTACGGCATTTAAACGGAAGTACAATATATCCCCTTCGGAATACAGGATGAAAGCGTAGGGTGGGTATAAATAGACGTGGATTTAGAAAAAATTGAGTCATTTAGCGACATTGTGGACCCGAAGGGTTCAATTGTGAATAGCCCCCGGTGAAGCCGGGGGAATATAATGGGACCCAATCGGTGAGCCCCTACCCGAAGGGGTTCAACCATAGCATGTTGTTCGCCCCCTTCGGGGACGTACCATCCGGCTGATATTGAATCCCCCGGCTTCACCGGGGGCTATTCACAGTTAGTCCTTTCAGGACAAGCAGCGACACTAAAACATTCAAATCTGCCAAATGATGAATCGAGTGACCCTTTATTTCTTCCTTTTCCGCATCTTCTTTTTAATCCAGAAATAATAACCGGTTATGGCGAAGACTGCACCGAGGAAAGACACCAGGCAGCTCAGGATTTTTGTTGTCATGCCACCCCAGGTGCCGGCATGCACGGAATATATCCAGCCTCTTATCTTTCCTGATTTGGGCAGGTCTTTGTATAACTGGATATCGGTGATTTGGCCCGTTGTCGCATCGAATGTGTAACGGTCGCTACCCCGGGTATTACCGTATCGGGCAGCGGAGACGGAAGCTGAACCGTCCTGGATGGTGATGGAGTTGTATGCCGGATAGCGGTGCTGCAAATCCGATAGAACGTTCGCCCAGACTGTATAATCCGTTCTTTTCTGTTGTCTTTCTTTTCTTTCAGAAGAACCGGAACGTTCCGGATGGCCGCCTCTCTCCCTGTTTCCTTCCCGTTTTTCGCCGGCAGGTCTGTCGTTTGCACCTCTATCGTCTGAACCTCTTTCTCCGCGGCCTCTTTCCCCCGGCTTTTTATCTTCGGGCTGTTCCTGTTGGGCGGAAGGGGCCGGAGCATGTGCCTGCGGCTGGGTTGTCTCTACGCCGAAAGCCGTATAGAACGCATCTCGGTACCAACCGAACGACCAGGTCAGCCCGGTGAGTGTCAGGACGAGCAGAAGCAGGGTGGAGTAAAAGCCTCCCGCCACATGCAGGTCGTAGAAGAAACGGTACCAGCCGGCGTTCGCCTTTATTTTCAGGCGATTCTTCAATGCCTTCCTGTTACGGGGATACCAGATGACAATACCGCTTATCAGAATGATGGCCAGTATGAGTGTGGAGTATCCCACAAGCGCTTTCCCCAGTGAAAAGCTGCCGTCGCGTTTATAGGAGTCGAGCAACCAGCGGTGGAGGCGCATCATCTGCATGAAGAAACCCTGTCCGTCGTTGATGCCGGTGACTTCTGCGGTGTAAGGGTCGATGAAGGCGGCGGCCTTTTTGCCCGGCAGCACCAGTTGGTAGGTACGTTTCGGGTCGGGAGTGACGCGGATGCCGTTTATCTTAATGGAGTCGGGGAGCTGCCGACGTGCTGATTCTATCAATGCGGCCGGCGGGAGCGGTTCGCCCTTCACCTCTTTTACGAAGTAGTGGGAAGGGTGGCAAAGTTCCTGTATCTCCGTTTCAAATACCAGTATTGCCCCTGTCAGGCAGATAATGGCGATGATGATACCGAAGGGTATGGATAACCATAGATGTATTTTAGCAAAGAGTTTTCTCATTTTCCGAATAATTGTTTTATCCCGTCGTATATTCCCGGAATTGCAACTGTTCCGTGGTTCTCTTCGGGGAATGATTTATGAAAGAAACGCAGGTTTTTCGCCTGCGGCAATACCTCCGTGAGGAGGTGGTTTACTTTGTTGAGGTGGATGTCCACCCGGTCGGTCCGTTTCTTCGAAGCGACGCCGATGTACAGGCTTTTACCCGTGAAGTCTTTCCCTTCAACCCATGCGGCAGCTTCCTGCGATAAGCTGCCCTGGTCCCACCACAGGCTCGGGTCGACAGCCAGATAGGTGTCGAACAGCTCCGTATGGCGGAGGAAGGTGTTCAGGGTGAACAGTCCCGCGTAGGAATGGCCTATCAGCATATTCTTTCCGTTCGTCCGGCAGGTGCTGTCGATAACGCTGCGGAGCTCTTCGGTCAGGAAGCGGCTGAATGTTTCGCTTCCGCCGCCCTGGGGAGTGGCATCCGGGGCAATCCGGCCGTCCCGTCCCGCTGCCGAGGCTGTCGGCGTCAGGTCGCGTGTCCGGTCGACGTTGAGCACGCCGATGATGATGCTTTCCGGGAGGTATTTGCCTCTGACCGTTGTAAATGTCCGGCTGATTCCTACCAGCGAATGAAAGAAAGCGTCTCCGTCGAGCAGATAGATGACCGGATATCTTTTCGTTGTATCCTGCTCATAGCCGGCGGGAAGGTGTATCCAGTAGTTCCGTTCCTCATTTAATACGGCAGAGTGGAGAGACTGTTTCTTGCCTATACAAATATCCTCCTGGCTCCGCATGGTTAGCGGGAGCAGGAGGAGTATAAGAAAGATATAAATACGAATCATCTTTCGTTGTTATTGTTTACTTCGCAGCCGCCAGTTTACCGACACCGCTCACCTGTGTAGCTTCGATTGTCAGACCTTTTGTTGCCTGGGCTGTTGCCGGGTCGATTTTGTAGATAGCCGGGTTGCCGCCGCCTTCGTTGAAGGTAACGGTTACGTAAGCGTTGCCTTTTTCAACATACGGTTGGTTGCCGAAGCCGGAAATCTGGTCGGTTGAAGGAAGACCTGTTACGTATGTCAGCTTCTTGTCTCCGGCCTTGAAGATAGCCAACTGGTTGGCTACATAGCCTGTTTCAGTGAGAGGTCTGTCGTACATCAGCAACATGAAATAATCGTCTGCGATATGCCAGCTTCGGAGGAAAGAGTTACCGTTGGTCAGGGCTTCCAGGTTGCAGTAGTAATCGTCGAACTCAGTGCTTCCGCTGGGGATACGAACGACACCGGCGGGCAGCGTTGTCTTCTGGCGGGCATCGGTCATCGTCTTTGCGAAGCTCGGCGAGAATACATATACGTCACCGTTGTCGGCTGCCCAGATCATTTGGTAATACTGGGATTTGTTACGGCCTGCGGCATAACTGATTTTGTCTGTTTTGATAAGTTTCTTGCTGGTCATGGTTGCATCGTCGAAGATGGCTACCCAGCATTCGTTCGGATACTGTGTCCACTGCAATTCGTCTTTCTTGTAGGCGCTGCTGTTGGAACCGCCCGATTCTTTCTTCACCAGGTCTTCGTTGCCCGGCAATACCCATTTGCCGTTCTGGTCTTTTGTACCGTACTGGCTCAGACCCATCGGAACGGCAGCTGTGTAAATCTTGTTGTTGTGTTCCAGCATACCGGACAGGGTTACGTATTCACCGTTACCCAGGAAGTTTTCAGACAAATAGGCTTTGTTCTGCGTATCGTTGGTGGTGAATGTTTCGGCTGCCGGGTCCAGGTAAGAAAGCAGGAATACTTTCGGAGTGTAACCGTTTTCGTCGTTCCATTCCGTAGGACCGTCACCGGTAGAAGAGGTCATGATATATTTGTCGTAGATGCCATAGGTGGTAAAACGCTTTACACCGAACTCGGCAGAACGTTTCTTCAGTTCGCCGCTGGCATCCATGATATACGAGCGGGTTCCGCCGGCTTCTCCCTGGTTGTAGGTCAGGGCGTAGAGATATTGTTCCTTGAAGAATACCCAGTAGGTTGCACCGTCGTTCACAACGCCGTTGTTGATGGTCGTAACGGTACCTTCGTCCAACGATTCGGCGTTGACCAGCACATTGGTTGTATTTCCGGAAGCCGTTACAGAGGCTGCGATTACGTATTCTGCGTTGTTGTCATCATCACCGCCATCACCGCCGCCGGTAGATGGGTCGTCGTCACACGCTGTCAGTGTCAGTCCGGCCATTGCAGTTGCGAAAAGGCCTGTTAAAAAGAAATTCTTCTTCATCTTGTTTGTTTTAATATTGTTTATTACTATTTATTTTTAGAGAGATTAATTACCTAGATAGACACGGACTTTTCCGTAGAATGCCCGTCCTGCTTTTTGCAGGCTGAAGTTGTCGTACAGCTTTTCGTCCGTGAAGTTGCGGCACTCGAACGAGATGTTGTAACGTCCGTTCTGAAGGCTGTAAGAGAGAGTCAGGTTGTGTGAGAACTGGTTCGGCACTACATATTCGCCTTTATTCGAACCGATGATGGAAGAATAATAGGTAAAGCTATGCAGGTACTGATTGTCGTAAGTCATTATCAGCGTGTTCCCTTTCTTCCAGAGGTTACGCCAGTAGAAGGTCACGTCGGAGTCGGCGAAACGGTACGGCAGGTTCGGCATACGCTGTTTATAGGCGATATTGTTTGCGCCGTTACTGATGGCCGTTTTCTGGTTGTCGCGGACATTCATCTGCGTATAGTTTCCACCCAGGCTCAGCCAGTTAGCAAAGCTGTAACGGGCGGAGATGTTATAGCCTTTGGTCAGCACCTTGCCGTAGTTGATGTAGCTTGCCGCCTGTTTGCCGCCGCTCAGGTCGGTGATGTTACGCTGGATATAGTCTTTGGTGTTGTGGTAAATCAAACCGCCTTCCACATATACGTTATGTTTGTTGAATGCTTTGTTGTAGCTGACATTCAGGTTCAAGTTGTCGCTGTTTTCCGGTTTGATGCCCATGTCGCCCATCTCAAGGTCTTCGTTTCCGAACATTTCCTCGATGGTAGGCAGGCGGTAGGCTTTTTCATAAGACAGTTTGGCCTGCAAACCCGGCAGTACGAAGTAGGTACCGGCGGCCCCGTATCCCATCGAGTTGACGCTGCGGGAGGTGCGGACATATTCTGAACTTGTGTTATCAGTTGCTATCGGACCGGCTACATACTGGTTGTAATGCTTTCCGAAGACAGACAGGTTCCAATGTTCTGACGGCATCAGGCGGTAAGAGAGGCCGGCAATGTTTTTGCGTGTCTCCTTGTCGATGGCATCCGTCAGTTCCTCGTTTGTCAGCAGGGAGGTGTTGGAGCGGCGGAAGGCGGTCAGTACGTTGTTGAACGTAAACATATGTGCCTTGCCGATGCGGTAGTTGAGGGTGACCGTACCGTTCCAGTTGTTGTTGTCCGAACGGGTGTGCTGGTAGGACTGTTCGCCGCGTGAGTTCATCAGGTGCTTGTCGCCTGCCCAGTTATATTCGTAGGCGGAGGTATCCACGTTGGTCGTCAGGTTCTTGTTGTAATTGGCGGTGAATACCAGGTCGAGACCATCGGTGAACAGGTTGCGTTTGTTGTATTCCAGCGACGGCATCAGGGAATGGCCTTTGTGGTGTTTCTCGCCGTAAACCGTGTTCTGGCGTACGCCCGTCTGTATATCCTGGTACATATTGGAATAAGTGAAACCGAACAACAGGCGGTCGGCCCATTTCCTGTTGACAAATCCCAGCTTTCCGATGATGGCTTCGTTATGGAAGGTGTCGTTGAAGCGTTTCACTCGTTCTTTCTTATCCGTGTCGAGACGTCCCGTTTCGAAATCCTTTACCGGGGCATCCACATAGTAATCGTTGTCCGAATAGTTCTGGAAAGCATTGATTTCGTATGTGAAACCGTTATCCAGTGTCTGTCCGAAGTTGACGTATGATTTGTGCGTATTGAACGACCCGAAAGAATAGGAGGCATCGAGGAACCAGTTACGGCGTTTCTTGTTCGTCACGATATTGACAACGCCGCCGATGGCATCCGTTCCGAAACCGACGGGGACTACTCCTTTATATACTTCGATGCGTTCGGCGAAATTGACCGGTATATTGTTCAGGGCGAACGAACTGCCTACACCTTCCTGCGGCACGCCGTCGATAAAGACCTTCACATGCTTTCCGCTGAAACCGTCGAGCATCAGCTGCATGTCCGAGCCTACACCGCCCGATTCGCGGAGTTTCATGCCCGGTGCTTTGGCGAGTGCGTCGCTCAGGCTTTTGGTGGAGTTTTGCAGCTCCTTGGTATCTACGGCTATAGCGTTGAAGGCCGAACGTTTCAGGCGGCTGATGCCGTTGGAAACGACTACGACTTCGTCCAGTTCTTCCACTTGCGGGGTGATGGTGATATTTTGTTTTACGCGTTCGCCGTTGATAAGCCTGACTTGCTTTTCAACTGTTTTATAGCCGATGGCGGATACGACTAGTGTATAATTTCCTGCGGGAGCTTTGAGATGGTAGATACCTTCTTCATTCGTTGTTCCCCCGTAGTTGGTACCTTTCAGATAGACTGTTGCAAAATCAACAATCTCTTTTTCCGTTGATAATATCTTCCCTGAAATCATTGCCTCACGTTGTGCTTTAGCCGCGACCGGCAGAAATACAAGGAGTAATGCAAACATAAGTGTGTTAAATATCGCTTTCAATGTCTAAATCTTTTTGCCATTAATTAAACTGCTGCAAAGGTCGGGTGAAAAGGAAAGCGCATCAATCACCGATTATAGGTAAAAAAGAAGTATGAGGGAAAGGGGAAAATAACTATATATAGGTACGAGTATTCAGGATTTGCTTTAACACACTCCTTATTCTCTCTCAAGATAGAAATCTGTTACAACTAGTTACTATAAGCAAATACTAAAGTCTGATAATAACTGACTTACCTTTATTGACACGTTTTTTCTTAAACTATATATTGAATACCTAGGAATAGGTAGCTGGATGGGTACTTTTTACCTCTCTTTAGGGATTTCACATCTTTTTATAAAACCGGAACTTTGCTGCCACAAAAGGTATTTATAAAATAATAGTAACGCAATGAAAAAGAATTTTTACTTATTAGCTGTATTATTCATCAGCTCTTTAACTGTTTTTTCCGCTTGTAGCGATGATGACGACAATGGGGGCGGAGATACAGAAGAGACTGTGAAAGATGTGATGCTCGATGCTACAGCTTATGATAAATGGATGTATTTTAGTTTTAAGGATGGCACATCGGTTGCTCATGAGATTGAGCCGGTGGCAGGAACTTATAAAGGAGATATTTCAGGAACGGTAATGGGGCAAGATCAGGGAACTGTAACAAATTTGAAACTGGAAGTAGGTCGCATTTCCAAAGATTCAGTTAGTATTACTGTGGATGAATTTTCCCTTGCAGGCAGAACTATAAGTAAATTTACTGCAGGTGCGAAGATTGCAGCGGATTCTATCGGTTGGGATTTGGCTGGTGGTGAAATGGCTGTTAGCGGCATGACTGTTACTCCAACCACTGGTAATATTTCACTTGACAGTATCAATATAACGATATTGATACAACCTACAGGTATGCCGATGCCTATCACTACCACTTATAAAGGTATCATCGAAACTCGTACCGGCATCGACGAAACTTCTTTCAACTGGGATATCGCCCTTCATCGTTATGATGTAAAGACAAATGGTGCCTCGGCTGTAGAAACAACTGAATCAGATATTAAAAAGGTGACAGCTATTCCTTCCAGTGGTTATGTGGCTGATATCAAAACAGACAGTCTTATCATCGATAATTCCGGTATGATGAATAATAAGGTAGGATATGCTACTTCCAATATCAATGAAGTATTGAACAAAGGTATCGAATTCAGTTCCGTACCTATGCCTCCTACGCCGGCAAACTGGACGATGAGCAATAAAGTTTACGTCATCAAACTGAAATCTGGCGAATACGCAAAGATCAAATTCACCGATTATTCAAACGACGCTGATGTGAAGGGCCATATCTCTTTTGATTACGTATATCCTTTCAAGTAACAAACTCTATTTTCTTATATGAAAACGATATTATTGATCCTCGTATCAATATTAATAACCGGAAACCTGTCGGCGAATGAACCTCCCCGACAGGTTTCCGGTTGTATAACCGATGAAAAGGGGGAAACATTGCCTTATGCCAATATCCTGGTGAAAGGCACCACCCACGGTACGGCCTCCGATCTCGACGGCAACTATCGTCTGGTGATTCCGAAGCCCGGCGAATACCGCCTTCTCATTAAATACGCCGGTTTCGCTCCTTTCGAGCAACGTGTCTTCCTGAGTGGCGACACGACCATTAACTTCCGTCTGAAAGAAGATGCTCTCAACCTGAATGAAGTAACCGTTACGGCTACCCGCACGCCGAAGTTGCTGAAAGACGCTCCCGTCATCACTCGTGTAATCACCGCTACCGACATAAAGAAACTCAATGCCGTCACCGTGCAGGATTTGCTGGCGACGGAATTGCCGGGTATGGAGTTCACCCGCCAGATGGACGGACAGATCGCTATCAACATGCAGGGGATGAGTGGCAAATATGTGCTTTTCCTGATCGATGGCGAACGTATGGCGGGCGAAACGCTCAACAACGTGGATTACAACCGCCTCAACGCCGACCATATCGAACGGATCGAGATCGTGAAAGGCGCCGCCTCGGCCCTGTACGGTTCGAGTGCAATCGGAGGAGTTGTCAACATCATTACGAAGGAACCTTCCAAACCCCTCGAAGTGAATGTGAACGGCTATTACGGCAGTAACAACGAACAGCGTTACGGCGGGACGATCGGCACGAAGCAGAAAAACGTCAGCAGCCTGACCTCCGTCATGTACAAGAACAGGGATCATTATATGTTAAGAAATTCATCCCGCACCGACTCCGCCATCATCTATGGTGGAAAAGATCTGAGCGTCGACGAAAAGCTGTCGTGGAAGCTATCCGACAAGATCACCCTGACCGGAAAAGGCGGTTTCTACACCCGTCTGGCAGATAATGCGAACGACAAGAAAACCGACCGTTACCACGATTACAACGGAAGTGTCCGCATGAATTATCTGATCTCGGATAAACAGGACCTGACGGTCTCCTACCTGTTGGACCGCTACAACAAATACGATCATTACACGAAGAACGATGTCGATTCATTGAATTACCGTAACACCCAGCATACGGCGCGTGCCCAGTATAACTACTCCTTTACGCCGGGCAATACCCTGATCGGGGGAGCCGAGTTCTTCCGTGACGAGTTGATGTCTTACCAGTTCAGTGGCGATACGCATGCTACCAATGACTATATTCTGTATGCCCAGCACGATTTCAACGTGACGGAGCAGTTCAATCTGGTGTATGGAGGACGTATGGACTATTACAACTCTTTCGGAGCACATGTCAGTCCGAATGTCTCATTGATGTATAAGCTCAAGCCGCTGACATTTCGTACTTCCTATTCGCGCGGTTTCCGTGCCCCGTCGCTGAAAGAGATGTGGACCGAATGGGATATGGGCGGTATGAATATGTTCATTATTGCCGGTGACCCGAACCTGAAGCCGGAGATCAGCGATAATTTCTCCTTGTCTGCCGAGTATTCCCGCGACCGGGTGAACTTCTCCGTAATCGGTTATTACAATCATATAAAGGATAAGATCACGACTATCTTCAGCGCCGACAGGGATACCTCCTATTACAGGAATGTGGACAAATCGAAGCTGGCCGGCCTGGATGCGAACCTGGCTGTGAAATGCCCGTATGGCTTTACCATCAAGGCGGCCTATGCGTATGTACATGAGGATATGAAGCAAAACGGATACAACGTCTCTTCCACCCGTCCGCATTCGGCTACGCTGGGACTGAATTATGAATATACACGGAAGAATTATGAACTGAATGTGGCATTGAATGGCCGCTTCCTGAGCAAACTGGATACGTATGAGGCGAACAGCACGGGCGATCAATTCACCGCAGTACATTATGCCGGCTATCAGAACTGGCGGGTAACGGTTTCACAACGTCTGTTCGGAGCTTATATGCTTCAGGCGACGGTGGATAATATCTTTAATTACAAGTCGGATAATATTGCAGCCAACTCGCCTATGTCGCCGGGTACCACCTTTACGGTCGGGCTTTCCGTCAATATCGACGAACTGTTCAGATAAGCAAGTAAACAAAAACAAACCAATAAATAATGAAACGGAATTTAATAATTGCAGGAACACTAGTAGCAGTCGTGTTGGTTGCCTGGTTTATATGGGCCCGGGTTGCCGGTACGACGAAGGTGGCCCTTGTGAACTTTCCCAACTATCAGGTAGCCAAAATGGCAAAATCCTTGGATACTGGTTTTATTGACCTGAAGCAACTGACGATTGATGATTTCGACCAGCTGAATCGGTATGATGCCGTCCTTGTCTTCGGTATGGGTATCCGGATGACAGACGAACACCGGGCCGTACTCGAAAAACTGAAGGCGAAGCAAGTGCCTGTCTTCTCGACAGCCGTAACCGACCCGGTAAATAATATCAGCAGCCTGGATTCTATCCAAAACAAACGGGTGGGCGATTACCTGTCGAACGGAGGTACTGCCAATTACCGCAGCCTCTTCAACTATATCCGTCAGGATCTGACGGGAAAGAGCCTTTTTACCGGTGAGATCAAAGAACCGGTGGAGATCAGTTCCGATGTCCTTTTCCACCTGGATGATGAACGGGTGTTCGATACCGTAGCCGATTATGAGAAGTATTATAAAGAAAACGGTTACTATAAAGAAAATGCGCCGAAAGTGGCACTGATCGTCGGGATGGCGGGTCCGTTCGATACAAACAAGGACCATCTGGATTCCCTGATCGTCAGTCTGGAGCAGCGCAATATGAATGTCTATCCCGTATCCGGTTTTGCCAGTCGCCTTCAGCTATTGGAGGATATCAATCCAGCCGCTGTGATCTATATGCCTCACGGACGTTTGTTGATGGGACAGGGCGAGAAAGCGGTGGAGTGGCTGAAGGCGCATAACGTCCCGATGTTTTGCCCGATCACCATCAACGATACCTATGATAACTGGATGGCAGATAAGCGCGGTATGGCCGGCGGCTTTATGAGCCAGAGCATCGTGATGCCCGAACTCGACGGCGGCATTGCCCCGTTTGCCCTCAATGCACAGTTTATCGATAAAGACGGCTTATATCTGTTTAAGAATATCCCTGGCCGCCTCGCGCAGTTCACCGATATGGTTGCCAATTATCTGAACTTGCAGACGCTCCCGAACAAGGATAAAAAGATAGCTATCTATTATTATAAAGGTCCGGGCAAGAATGCCATGACGGTTGCCGGACTCGAAGTCGTTCCTTCGCTGTATAATTTCCTGAAGAAACTGAAAGCGGAAGGCTACGACCTCTCCAGCCTGCCCGCTACGGAAACGGCTTTCGAAGCGATGATCAACGAGCAGGGACCGGTGTTCAACGCTTATGCCGAAGGGAATATTCAGAAATACCTGGATTCCGGTTATCCCGCTTGGGTGTCGTCTCCGCAATACAGCGCCTGGCTGGAAGATATCCTTTCTCCGGCTATGCAGGATACGCTGGTCAGCCATTACGGCAGGGGACTGGGAGATTTCTATACCCGCGAAGCGGACGGTATCGAGCAGATTGCCGTGACCCGCATCGACCTGGGGAATGTCGTTCTCTTACCCCAGCCGACACAAGGTACAGGCGATAACTCCTTTGCTGCCGTGCATGGTTCGAACGAGGTCCCTCCTCACCATTATATCGCTTCTTACCTCTGGGTCCAGAAGGATTTCAAGGCGGATGCCATGATTCATTTCGGTACGCACGGCAGCCTGGAATTTATACCGGGCAAACAGGTCGCCCTGTCTTCCGACGACTGGACAGACCGCCTGGTTGGCTCGCTTCCCCATTTCTATCTCTATACAATCAGTGATGTGGGAGAAGGATTGATAGCCAAACGCCGCAGCTATGCGACAACCATCTCCCACCTGACTCCCCCGTTTATTGAAACAGGGCTTCGCTGGGAAGTGGATGATTTATTGAACGATATCAAACGTTACCTGGCAACCGACCTGCGTGACGAATCGCTGAACAGAAAGATTAAGAACAAAGCGATACAAATGGGATTGCATCGCGACCTTCAGCTGGACAGTCTCCGTACGCAGGCCTATACCGATGCCGAAATCGAAAAGATAGAAAACTTTGCGGAAGAACTCTGTGCCGAAAAGATTGTCGGCGGACAGTATACCTTGGGTGTCCCGTATGAAGAGTCGAAGATTGCCTCTTCCGTCAAACTGATGTGCACGGAACCGATCGCTTTCAGCTTGGCAAACCTGGATGAGGTACAGAAGAAAGTCACCCGGAAGCAAATCGAAAACCAGGCTTTCTTCAACGATAACTACCGTACAAAAGCACAGCTTGCCGTCAAACAGGTGATGGATAACCCGGCTCTGGCCAACGACCCGGCCTTGCTTGCCCGGCTGGGAGTCTCTCCCGAAACCGTAGCGAAGGCACAGGCAATCAAGAAAGCAGCCGAACCGAAGATGAACCGGATGATGGCTATGATGATGTCAAAGATGACGGAAGAGTCCAAAGACGGTAAGAAACCGAAGATGGGACACGGCCATCCCGCCGGAATCCCCAAAACCGGAAAGATGCCGGACGCTGTCAAGAAGATGCTGGAAGAGAAGATGAAAGGCGAACAGATGCCTGCCGATACAACAGTCGGCAAACAGCATCCGGTAGACGGTAAAAGCGGTGCTACCCAGCAAATGGATACTGTTACCCGCGAACAACTCTTGTTTGCCAATGCCGTGTTGGATATCCAACAGGCCATTCAGCATGTAAACAACTATCGCGAATACCTCCGCCATACTCCGCAGATGGAACTGGATGCCTTCATCAATGCCCTGAACGGCCATTATGTAGCTCCGAGCCCGGGTGGCGATGTCATTTCCGACCCGAACGTGCTGCCCACCGGACGTAACCTTTACGGTATCAATGCTGAAGCGACTCCCACCCCAGCAGCCTGGGAAAAAGGAAAAGAGATGGCGAATCGTATGCTGGCAGAACATGCCAAAAACCACGGCGGTGCCACTCCGCAGAAAGTTAGTTTCACCCTTTGGTCCGGCAGTTTCATTGAAAGCGAAGGAGCGACAATCGGCGAGATACTTTATCTGCTCGGCGTCGAACCGATACGCGACCAGTTCAACCGCGTACTGGATATCCGCCTGATCGACACCAAAGATCTGGGACGTCCGCGTGTGGACGTGGTTGTGCAGACTTCCGGCCAGTTGCGTGACGTAGCCGCCTCCCGCCTTACCCTGATACAAAAGGCGGTAGATATGGCAGCCGCTGCCGGCGGCGGTGACGACAACTACGTGGCCAAAGGCCGCAACGATGCCGAACGCGTCCTGCTGGATAAAGGTTTTTCTCCGAAGGAAGCACGCGAATACGCCACACAACGTGTGTTCGGCGGTGCAAACGGCATGTATGGAACCGGCATCACAGCCATGGTTGAAAGCGGCGACCGTTGGGAGAACGAATCGGAGATAGCCAATGTCTACCTGAATAATATGGGTGCCACCTACGGCAACGAAAAAGACTTCGGTGGTTTCAAACCCGGAATCTTTGAAGCGGCCCTCCAAAACACGGAGGCTGTCGTGCAGCCCCGCCAGAGCAATACCTGGGGAGCGCTCAGCCTCGACCATGTGTATGAATTTATGGGCGGTATCAGCCTGACCGTCCGCAACGTGACCGGCAATGATCCCGACGCTTATTTCAATGACCTGCGTAACCGCCACCAGGCCCGTGTACAGGATTTGAAATCGGCTATCGGGGTAGAGACCCGTTCAACGCTGTTCAACCCGGTTTACATGAAGGAGCAGATGAAAGAGGGAGCTTCGGCAGCCAACGCGATGTCGGAAACGATCCGTAATACCTACGGCTGGAATGTGATGAAGCCGAAAGCCATCGACAATGAAATCTGGGACCAGTATTATGACGTGTTTGTGAACGACAAGCTGAATGTCGGTGTCAGGGAGTTCTTCGAACGTGAGAACCCCGCAGCTTTGCAGGAAGCTACTGCCGTGATGATGGAAACCGCCCGCAAAGGTTACTGGAAAGCAACTCCGGAACAGTTGAGGAATATCGCCGCCCTTCATTCGGAGCTGGTGGAGAAATATGATGCAGGTTGCAGTGGCTTCGTTTGCGACAATGCCAAGTTGCGCACGTTTATCGGCGAACAGTTATCCGCAGAATCGGCCAAACAATATCAGGGAAAGATTGAATCGGCCCGCAACGAAAGCATCTCCGGCGATGATAAGGGAGTGGTGCTGAAGAAAGACAAGAGCGTGCAGACCCAGGAATCGGTGTTGGGAGATAATATCTCTTCATTCAGCCTGGCTTTAATCAGCTTCTTCTGGCTGGCGGTCATCTTCCTGCTTATATTCTTCATCCGTAAAAGAACCCGGAAGGGAAAAAGGAGAAAATAACGATGGATAATATCTTGCTGTTATTATCACTTTTCGCAGTCGTGAAAAGCCTGTTTATGACAAGCCTGTTGCCGAACCGTTGGTACAGGCTTGCCTTCAGCCTTTCGCTGGGCGCATTTATCATGCTCTGCCATCCCTCTGCCATGGAGGTGAATAAACTGGAGTTGCAACGGGTGCTCTCTACACAGTCTGCCATGATGAATATTTCGCTGGTGGTGATGGTGGATATGCTGTTGTCCGGTTATTTCTGCATGGCCCGTATAAAGGATTGGGAAGAGGGCAACTCTTTCCGGTGGTACACGAAGTTGTTCCGGTATATGCCCTCCCTGCTGGTTTTCCCTGCCCTGTACTATATTCATATCACCCTGTTCTTTACGTTGACGGGAGTTGATTTTATGCGTACGAGCATCGGACTGGCAGTTGGCGTAACGGTTGCGTTCTCACTGGCATCGTTCTTTATGCGCAAGCTGATTGCAGAAAAGGAACTGCTGATAGAACTGGTCGTTATCCTGACCTTCTTCGTCTGCGTACTGGTTATCTGCTGTACGATTTTCCATCCGTCGGCTACTGTCTACAACCATGCTTCGCCGGTCGACTGGGTAGGCTGTGCCGGTACGTTGGCCCTGTTGCTGGTTATTTTCATCCTCGGATATCTTTGGACACAGGTGGTCCGCATTTATAAACAACATAAAAATTCTAAGCACTAAATATAGTATGGAACAAGTATCAAATATTTTATTCTGGATATCGAGCGGGTTACTGGTACCCGTTATCGTCGGATTGCTTTTTTTCTTCGCCAAGAGTATCGTTATGCTGGGAGGCTTTGCCGGCCAATATATCCAGCGCATAAAACAAGATAAACAATTACGTACCCGCATGGACCAACTGGATCAGGCGACCATCCATACTTTTTCGGAAGAACTGGAAGAGCAGCCGGATTCGCTGTTTACCCGTACTGCCCGGCAGTTGTTATCGACCGGCAGCACGGCCGTGTCCAACCGTATCCTCTCCGAGTATGAGGTAACGGCAGATGCCGAACTCGGCAAATATAAAGTACTGGTTAAATTCGGTCCTATCCTCGGGCTGATGGGAACTCTGATTCCGATGGGACCTGCCCTAGCGGGACTTTCCACCGGCGATATTTCATCTATGGCCTACAATATGCAGGTCGCTTTTGCGACGACGGTATTGGGCTTGTTTTCCGGTGCGGTCGGATTTATCCTGTTACAGGTAAAACAGCGCTGGTTCACTTCCGACCTGGTTTATCTCGATTTCCTGTCTGACCTCCAAAAAGAGAAACCTCAGGCAGCAAAAGCCACATTAGTCACTTCAAAAGCCGTAAACGAATGAGCCGCCGCCGGATATTGAACGCAGCCGAGGACCATGACCCGGTTGCGATGTTGTCGAACCTGTTCGACGTGGCGATGGTTTTTGCCGTCGCCCTGATGGTTGCCCTGGTGACTAAGTTCAACATGACGGAGATATTCTCGCAGGAAGATTATACGATGGTAAAGAATCCCGGAAAAGAGAATATGGAAATCATAACGAAAGAAGGACAGACGATTACGAAATACAAACCTTCGGAAAGCCAGGAGAAATCCGGTAAGAAGGGAAAGAAAGTCGGAATCGCTTATGAAATGGAGAACGGCGAGATTATTTACGTTCCCGAATAAAAAAAGGATTACTTTTGAAACCAATATAAACAAATACATACATTACATTTATGAAACTTACTTCACCCTGGACGGGAATCCTGTCCTTTCTGATTGTTCTTTTCACTATGCCGTTGGGACATGCCGCTATGATTCTGATGGAAAAATTGCTGGGCCATGACTATCTTTACCCTGCCGCATTCGGGCTGGGAGTATTGGGTGTCGTGATGCTATTGGTCGGAATTATTTCGAAGAAAGAGACTTCGGCTACATTTTGGGGATTGTTCGGAGGACTGTTTGTCTGGACGGGTTGGATTGAGTTCGGGTATGTTTACTTTGCCAACCGTTTCGGTGTGCAACCCCTGATTGAGAACGGTGAGGTGGTGACTAAGCCGGAGTATCTGATTATGCCTTCCTCCTACGGCTTTTGGGCGATTGTCATGCTGTTCTATATTTTCAGTACCCGTTCCGGTTGTAACTTCTTTAACTGGATACAACGCAAGATACATTACGGCCAGCCGGTAGAAACGCTTCAGCCGATTGTGCGCAATGTGGCTATGACAACCTTTATGGAACTGAACGTGCTGCTGTGGACTTGCTATATGGTCTTGCTCTTCGCCTATGACACTGAGTTCCTGGGCGACCGTCATCCGGTGACGATGCTGATTGCTTTCGGTTCGCTCGCGTGGTCGATCTACCTTTTTATCCGTTTGCTGAAAATCAAGAAGCTGGCCTATGCCATCCGTTATGCCATCCCGACCGTGATTATCTTCTGGACCTTTGTCGAGATATTGGGCCGCTGGGACATGCTGACCGAAATATGGGTAGAACCTTCCCACTATTGGTTGGAGATGACAATGATGGCTGTCGCCTTCCTGGTTTTACTGGGCGTTCTGCTGTTCAGGCATAAGAAATGAGGAACTCCTAGAACGGATACCCGATTGCCAGATGCCATCCCGGTTTATATTTGGGGACGTTGAAGTAACCATTCTTGTCCGTTTCGTAAGGAACATGTAATGGGATACCCATATCCAGGCGGATTACGATAAAGGTCAGGTCGTAACGCAGGCCGACACCGGCATCCAGCGCCAGGTCTTTCAGGAAACGTCCCCATTTCAGTTGGCCGCCGGGACGCTGTTTGTCTTCACGGATCAGCCAGATGTTACCGGCGTCTACGAATGCAGCCCCGTGCAGGTCGCCCAGGATCGGGAAACGATATTCGAGGTTGGCTTCAAATTTCAGGTCGCCGGTCTGGTCAAGGTAACTGTAAGTAGACTTTTCGGGAAGGTAACGGCCCGGACCGATCGAACGGATCGTAAAGGCACGCAAACTGTTGGCTCCCCCGATATAAAACTGCTCGCTATAGGGAGCAACCCGGGCGTTCCCGTAACTGTAGACGGCACCCGCCATCATGCGTCCGACCAGATGCTGGTTATGGCCGATCTTATAATCATAACGTATCTCGGCTGTCCCTTTCACGAACTGGGCAAACTTGTTTCCCAGCAGATGTTTCCCTTCTTCGTTGAATTTCTTTCCGGCAATAGCATAGCCGGCACCCAGCAGGTTACCTGCCTGCGAAACGGCAAGCTGGAACCACGTATGGTTCCGGCGTGTAGTGATCGGGGCATCATCATAGGTATAGGTATAACCCATTGCCGGCACGAACTGGTTTTCCAGACTCAGTTTTAACGCCTTGTTATCCTTTGTTATGCTATCGAACTCATGCGTCGTAGACTGGAGCAGGTTGTACGTCAGCTTGAACGGCGTGATCGAATGGTGGCTGGTGGCGGACGACTGGTAATCGTAGGAAGCACTTCCGCCGAAAGCCAGCATCTTGAAGAAACGTGCCCGGTTCAGCTGGTCGACATACAACCGGAAAGAGGTACTTGACGGATACAAGCCGTCTTTCTTCATCATTCCCGGGAAAAGCAATTGCGGGAATGTCAGCGTTCCGCTCAATCCCATCTCCCAGCTGTTGATGGCCGATTTGGCACCATCCACCCGGTTGCCGGTCTGCCATTCGTAAGAACCGCGCAGGCGTACCCCGAAAGTCTCGCCGCCACCGAACACGTTCCGTTTCGTAACGCTGAAGATGGCTCCCGGTCCCACCTGGTCGTTACTTTTGGAGGTGACGTTCACTTCCAGTTCACCGTCGAGCGGAAGGTCGTAGACCGTGTTGATCTTCAGGTCGAGCGTATCCTGGCGCCGGGTGGTGTCGCGCGGGGTATATTGCATTTCGGAATACCGGAAAATACCCAGGCGCGAATAGCTGGTCTGGGTCCGTTGCTGTTTTTCCTGCGAATAAAGGTCGCCCGACCGGAACCGCAGGCGGTTATAAAGCACCGACGGACGGACGCGCAGTTTGCCTTCGTAATAGACGGTCATGTCTTTGTAACGAACCGAATCGGTGGGTGTCTCATTGTTATAGCCGTTCAGCCAGACTGATATATCGCCGATCTTCCACGGGCGAAGAGCGGCACGCGACAGTCCGGGTTTAGTCATGATGCGGAGCGCCACCTTGCCGGGATTCATGATGGTATCAGCCTGGTAAGTGATGAACTCGGGACGGAAATAATAAAAGCCGTTGTTGCGCAACAAAGAGGAGATACGTTGCCGTTCGGCTTCCAGATTCGTCACGTTAAAGTTTTCGCCGTCATGAAGCAGGCGTTCGCCTATCGTATTTTGTATCAGTGTATCCATCCGGTGACGCATCCTTACATAACGGATACTGTCGTAGGTGTAGGGATGGTTCATGGCCACCTGGTAAATGAGTTTTGCTTTCTTCGCATTTTTCGGATTGGTATCCACCTGGAAAGAAGTCGTTCCGTTGAAATAGCCATATTCCTTCAACAGGTTTTGCGCTACCTTGATGCGGACTTCGGGATTTACGGTGGAGACGAACACCGGTTTAGCAGCCAGCTTGTCGAAAATCCATTTCCCAATCTTCCCCTTTTTATTGACAAATGCATTATAGACCCAGAGGCCGAAAGGCAACGGCACACGGATGGACGAACTTCCCAGCAGGGCATTGTTGGGCGGATAGGCAAGGGCGCCTTCCACTTCGGCGAGGGCATCTTCGCCGGCGGTGGTTTTATCGTCATCGGTGACATCGATCTTTTTAATGCCGGTGTAGAGTACTTCGCCTTCTGGCAGATTCTTCGTTGTCGAACAGGAAGAGGATAGCAGGATCAGGGTAGTGAATAGGAAAATTATGACACACCCCCTGCCCCCTCTCGAGAGGGGAGACGGATACTCTCTGTTGTGGAAACTGTTGGTAACTTTTCCCCTCTCGAGAGGGGGCAGGGGGTGTGTTATCGCCATCCTGTTTAACAGTCTGTATAATTTGTATAATATGTCCTTATTTTCCATCATTCTTCTTCATTTACCGGTTTGGGTCGATTCTTTTTAAAATTGAACAGTTCGCGCAGATGGAGCATCTTGCGGCGCAGGACGATACCGGCACCTGTTTCGGTGATCTCACCTTCCAGCAGACTTTCGTAGTTCTTATCGTGGAACAGCTTCACGTAGCGGGTTCCGCTGGCATCCAGCCGGTATTCGATCGAGACGTTGTCGATAAAGGCCTGTGTCTGGCTGCTGTTGCTGGCATTTTCGCCGGTCGAGATGCGTCCGCCCAGCACGACACGGATGCGGTCGTTCCAAAAACGTTTGGCGAAACTGAAATTATAATCGGTACGCTGGCCGCCTGAGCCGTCGCCGTTCTCGTCGTAGGTATCCATACCGAAGGAGATGTCGACCGTTTTCAGGGCACTTCCGGCAATGTTGCTGATCTCGCTGTTGAGGAAGCTGTTCAGGGCGGCACCCATGTTCAGATTCTGTTTGCCGCTTCCTGAGTTGCCCAAGTACATGCCGGTCATGATCATGCCGACTGCCAGTTTCGTGCGTTCATCTTCACCCAGGCTGCTCAATTCGGTCTGCATCGCCTGGTCTTCGGGAGCCGTCAGGACGAATTGCAGGCCCAGGTTCTCCAACTGCTGTTTGAGGGCGATGCCCACGTCGAAATTCACCATGCGCGGGTTCTGTCCGCTGAGCGTCACGTTCGTGCGGATGCGTTCGGTGGCAGTCAGGTTCAGGTACGGGTCCATCGGATCGCCGCTCCACTGCACATAACTACCGTTTTCGATATTAAATTCTTTCAGCGGGATGACCGGCAGGGCATATTTCACGATGCCGCCCGAAAGGGTATATCGTCCGTTCAGGATCATCTCGCCCTGCGGGGTGTATTGGAAAGAAAGGTCGCCACCCCCTTCGAGCTCGACTTTGCTGGAGCGGTCGGGTGTAATGTCGGCGTTCAGCCGTACGGACTGGTCGATGCGGATGGTCAGCAGCATATCCAGGCCGCCCAAAGGCAGCGGGGCTTCTTGCCGGCGTCGGTTCACCAGCGTGTCTTCGAACGAAGTGAAAGTCACCAGGTCGGACAGACGGTCCTGTACCGTCAGCGGCGAGTCTTTCATGACATAGGTCACATTGGTTCCTCCCAGCAGTTGCAGGCTGCCGCGCATCATTAAGGCATCCAGCGGACCTTTGACCGTCGACGCCAGGTTGACGAGCAGTTTGCCGTACACCATGCTTTCCTTGTTACGCTTCACGTCAAGCAATTGCATGTTGTCGGCATTCAGCTTCAGGTCGGCCATCATCCGCGAAGGATTATTGAAGTCGATCGTGCCGTCTATCACGAACGGGTTCTTTCCGGCTGCGTGGATATGGTATTTGTCGAATAGGATCTTATTCTCTTTCACCACGATCTTCTTGTCGTCCACCCGGAAACTGGTTCCCACGGCAGTGACGAACATTGAAGTCGAATCCATTTCGATATATCCGTTCATTTCGGGAGCTTTGCTGCTGCCCTTTATCGTCATGTTTCCTTCGAGCACGCCGCTGAGCGCCGCCATATTATCCGGGATAAACGGGTTCACCATATCCAGCGGCAGATGCGTTACGTCGAGTGTCCCGTCCAGGTGGTCGTTTTTCCCCATCTTGTAAAGGGCGGTTGCCGACATAACTTCGTTTTGGTCGCGGAAGAAGTGCATGTCGACCTGGTGCGTATTGTCGGCCAGCGGGAGATAAACGGTGCTGAACATCAGTTCGCCTACCCGTCCGCCTTCATAGATCAGATTGTCGATATTTGCATCGACAACGACCAGAAACGAACTGTCCGATGGAGCATATTGCATGTCGGCGCTCAGGATACCCTTCATCGAAGGTATCTCCGCAAAAGCCTTTGAGATCACATCGAGGTTGATCTGGCTCAATTCCAGATGTAGTTCCTCCATCTTATCCTTTTCGGGCAGCGAATGTATCCACAGGGAAGCGTTCTCTTCGCCCGACAGGCGGAGGTCGGCGGCAATATCTTTTTCGTTCTTATAAAGGATATAATTGTCCGGATTCAGCTTGAAAGGGCGGAATGCCAGGATTGGATTGTCCGGGAACAGATGGAGGTTGAAGCCTTCTTCCACCTTGTCGGCACGCAGTCCGAGCAGGATACCGGTTTTCCCCAGGCCGTCCGTGTACAGGAGTTCGGCATCGGCAAACGTATTCCTGACCTTCCCCTTGACTCCGGCTGTGAATGGAGCCTGCTGGCGGAATTTCGTCTTGATGACATCGGCCTGATACAACAGTCCGAGCGAGTCCTGCCGGATCGCAAAGCTGACTGTGTCTATCCGCGTCGTGTCCTGCATCAGGTTGTAAATGCCGGCATCCAGCCGGAAACCTTCTTCGGGAGAGGTGAACGCCTCCAGGTTCAGGTTGTTGAACGAGACGTTCGCCTGCTGCAATATATTATAAATCGGATTATCTTTCCCTGCCGATATGGCCAGATGCATATCCGGCAGCAACGGTTTAAAGGCGGGGATATTGATCATCGAATCTTTCTCGAGCTGTTTGTTCAACCCTTCGGAAATCTTGTTGAACTTATCGGTCATGGTCTCCAGGTCGGAGTTGCCGGTCAGCACGATCCCGAGGTCGCCGGCATGGAAGGAGACGCGGGTGGTGTCCTTGGAGCTTTGGGCGTGCAGGGTCAGTGTCTTCGGTTTATAAATACCCGTGGTGGTGGTCAGTTCCCAGTTTCCGAGGGTGACGTCGACCAGGTTGTTCTTTCCCATATCGGTTTCCGCTTCCGCGAAAAGCTGAAAGGAGGTTGCCAGCGAGTCGTTCATCAGATGCATGCCATAGAGGTCGAAGTTTTCGACATCGGCTATCAGCATGGCTTTGATCTCTTTCTTTTGCAAGGTCGCATTCAGCGTCATATCCATCTTTGCCAGCGGATATTTGCTCAGCAGGTCGAACTTTACGAAGTTCTTTTCCAGCGAACCGGCCAGGGTGACGTCCGATACGTTGTAATTGCCGTATCGTATATCCGTCAGTTTTCCGTCCAGCTTTGCCCAGGAAGAGGTTTTGAAGGGATCGAACCCTTGGCCTTCCGCCTGTATGGAAGCGCTCATATAATAGAGCGAATCGAGCGGCATGAAATGCACCGGCTCCAGGCTATCCACTTTCAGGTCGGCTTTATAAGCCTCTTTGGCCGGGTTGAAACGGCCTGTCAGCAGGACTTTCCCTTTGTCTTCTTTCAACAGGAGATCGGCTTGATACTCATTATTCTTCAGAGCCGCCTCGCCGGTCAGGGTGATGCCTGCCGGGATATTATACCGATGGCGTTCGGCGAGGGGAAGCATCGTCAGCAGGAAATCGAGATTGCCGGTTTTAGCTTTCAGGTCCAGTTTTCCAGAACGACGCACACTGTCGGTCAGTGCTTTCATCGTTCCGGAAACGTCCATCCGGAAAGTCCCCGGCAACTCAGCTTTCAACTGGCGGAGCAGCATGGACGATAAGTTTCCCTCTACTCCGGCAGTCAGTGAAACCGGTTTCTGAGGATAGGCTTTCTGAAAATCTTCGGGCAGTGCACCGGCGAATGTCATCACATCTTCTTTTCCCAAAGAGGCAGTTAATAACACCCGCATATCACCTTCGGGGTTTTCATCGAACGAACTCCAGGGAACCATCGCCAGCAGGCGTGCTTCCGAAGCAGCTGTTTTCAGTAATAATTGCGGTACACTAATAGTCGTGCTGTCGCTGTGAAGGCTTCCGGTCAGCGAAGTGATCGCCAGTCCGGAACGGTCGTTGGCAGAGAGTTCGCGTATCCGTGCCTTTATGTCCCTCCCTCCGTAGAACAGCGAATCCAGGGTGATATTGACATTACTCAGGGCGATATGCGAAGGGTCGAAACCTATCACCGGCTCCTGGTCGTTGCCGTCGTATCCCAGTGTCGAACCGGTCAGCGTGAACAGGTCTGCTCCATATTGTGAGGTGCCCAGGTCTACGACGCCGTCTTTCAGGTTCGCCTTATCTATATAGGCAGTCAGGCGCAACGAGTCGGCAGGCATCTGCATGGCAAACGCCACCCGATCGAGATTGATCTTTTCCAGTTTCAATATCCAGTTGACTGGGGTGGAGGTGGTGTCGGCTTTCGTTGTCGTATCGTTCAGTAGCAGGGTGATAGCGGTATCGGACAGGTCGATTGTATTGAGCGTCACCTGTTCTTTCGAGAGATTGATGCGGTCGGCCTTGGCATATAAGCGTCCTAGCACGCCTTTTATCTCCATGCCTTCGATAAAAGTCCCGGTATTCACTTTCACCCCTTCCAGATTGATGGCGTCTACCAGCACTTCTTTTTTCAGCAGAGGCAAGGCACGTACATTGACGGAAAGGCTTTTCAGCGTCAGGAGCGTATCGGTGGGAGCCGTCAGGACTTCTACGCCCCGCACAGTCAGGTTCAGCGGGAAGGAGAGGCGTATCCGTTCGATCCCGATCTGCATCCCGGTCGCTTTTCCGGCATAGTAGGCGGCCTGTTTCACTGCAAAATTCTGTACAGGCGGTATATATAAAAGCACAGAGACGAGTAATATCAATACCACCGGTATCAACAACACAATCCCTATTCGTTTTATCCAAATCCTCATCTTTTTATCAGCGTTTTCTTTTTTATTATCATAACGGCTAAATACCCTGTTTTGTTTGAAAATTCTTTAACAAATATAGAAAAGAAATTCCATAACAAAAATTTCTGTAAAAGAATAACCGGATTACTTTGTTCCCATATCCGGGAAAAGCCGCTATCTGCCTTCTATCTGCCGGATAACGGAATAAGCATCTTCTATCAATGTCGCCGGATAATCATTTATTTCCAGAATACGGATGGCGTTCCGCTGGTAGAGGTTGCCTGGCTTTAATTTATAATCGAACGAGAGAATTCCGTTGGCTATCGTTTCACAGAAATGATACAGGTCGTATTCGTTTTTCAGGAATGTTCCTAATTCCGCATCGTGGGTGGAGACTATTACGATGTTGTTCGAGGTGTTCAGGTATGACAGGACCGCTTTGGCAGCCGCTATCCGCTCGGTGGTGTTGGTTCCCTTGAATATTTCGTCCAGCAGGAAAAGGTTGATATGTTCGCTCCGGCTGCATGATAGCATATCGCGTATCGACTCTACCTCTTTCAGATAGAAACTTTTGCCGTCGGAAAGGCTGTCGGAAAGCATCAGGGCGGCATGGATCATGACAGGCGCTTTCATCTGCATCCGCCGGGCAAAAGCCGTATGAAGCGTCTGTGCCGCCAGCATATTGACGCCCAGGGTACGGATGAAAGTAGTCTTTCCCGACATATTCGAACCGGTAAACAAGATGGAACGGCCTTCGATCCGGATCGTATTGGCAACACAGTTTTCAAGCAGGGGATGATACATCTCCTCCGTCTCCATCCGCACCTCGCCTTCCGGCTTTTCCGGCAGACAGTAATAAGGCAGACTCTTTCGCAGAAAAGCGACCGACGACAGGCTGTCTGCCAACCCGACAAAACGAAACACCGTCTCTATCTGCCGGTTCTTATCTTTCAGCAGGGTGATCACTTTATGATAGGCGATCGGTTCCGCCAGAAAGAAGATCTTGACGCATTCCATGATCGCCCAAAGGATGACGGCCGGGTCGCTGTCCATCTTCGATTCCATCCGCAGGTGGCCGCTCGCCTTTCTCAGTGTTTCCAATGAAGACAGCGCCTCCGGAACCTCTTTGCCGAGTTCTGTGAAAAGCGGGTTCTTCGATAGTTTGCCCGAAATATTCAGCAAACGTATCAGTTGGGGGATGGATATCAGAAAATTCAGGTTGTTCGGCTTGTTCCCGTAATGAATAACGCCGTTCACAAGTATTGCTGCAATCAACAAAAGCAGCCATGCTCCCGCCTGATAGAAATACAACAATAGAAGAAACAAGCTCGGCAGGAAACCACAAACACGAAACAAGATTTTCCTCCATACAGGAACAGCCGGAAATCCTATACCCATCAGTGACGCAATACTATATGCTTCATAGGCATTCAGGATTTGCAGGTCTTTGACAAGTTCTTCCTGTAAATCCGGATGCGACGACAGCTTGTTTATAAGTGCTTCATGCCGTTCTATTTCGCCCGCTTTGTCCGGGATGATCCGCATCAGGTTGTACAGATACTGCTGCCCGATGCGTGAGGCGGTGCGGTCGGAAAACATGAAAAGATCCTCGAAACCCAGATCGGAGCAGGTCTGGTCGGACAATACGCCCAAAGCATTCCGGTGCGTATCGAAACGGAAGAAGGAAGAGATATCGAAAAAATTATAACTCTCGGCTTTCTCTTCTCCCTTATAGTTTGGAGTCTGTTTCCATGGTTTCCGGATATTCATAGATCGTAACTGTTTTATGTCTTGTGTCAAAAGTATATCTTTTTCGTTAATATTCAGTACTACCCGTATTATTTAGTTCCAAAATGCGTATGTTTGTCACAACAAAAAGATAAAAAGAGGATATGCTTAATTTAGAAGAACTTTGTACCCAGGTACAACAGATAGCCCGGCAAGCCGGGACTTTCCTGAAAGAAGAACGGCGTAAGTTCGACCGTACACGTGTAGAAGAAAAAAGTGCTCACAATTACGTATCGTATGTCGACAAGGAATCGGAAAAATGGCTGATCGCCCAACTCTCCGCCTTGCTTCCCGAAGCAGGCTTCATCGCCGAAGAAGGCAGCGGCAGCCTGACTGACGAAAACTATTGCTGGCTGGTAGACCCGTTGGACGGGACCTCCAACTATATCCACGATGTCGCCCCTTACTGTGTCAGCATCGCCCTGCGTAATAAAGAAGAATTGCTGATCGGTGTCGTTTACGAAGTCTGTCGCGACGAATGCTTCTACGCCTGGAAAGGCAGTAAAGCCTATCTGGATGGCAGGGAGATACACGTATCAGACGTCTCCGACTTGGATAAAGCCTTTATCGACCTGGGATTTCCTTATAACTCCGATGCTTACCGCCCGGTGGCCCTCCGCCTGGTCGACCGGTTATACGGTTTTGCCGGAGGAACGCGCCTGATGGGAGCGGCTGCTGCTGAAGTCTGCTATATCGCTGCCGGACGTTTCGAAGCGCGTATCGAAGCCTGGATCGGTCCCTGGGATATAGCGGCAGGTGCCCTGATCCTGATGCAGGCCGGCGGCAAAGTGACTGACTTTAGCGGTGGCGACAACTGGCAGTCGGGAGATGAAGTGCTTGCCACCAATGGAGCGATGCACGAGACGCTTATGCGGCTGGTTCAGGAGTGAAGTAAATTTTAAGAGGGAAATATCCCCTGTTTACAGAGAATCTCTTCCCTTCCGTCTATTTTATTTGTATCCGCCTGTGTTGCCGTTTATCTTCACGGAGAAATTAACAAAACATGGTAGAGATATGAAAAAGAAAATGATTATTACAGGCTTATTTACTTTTGGTCTTTTGAGTTTCGCTGGGGCACAACCCCTTCACGGACCTTTTCCTGGTAAACCGCATGGCTGTTGCTGCTGTTGTAGCCAGGACAGGCCGGATCAACGTCCTCCGCAAAGAGGGGAAATGCCTTCTTTTATCACCGATAAGCTGATCAAAAAACTGGCTTTGACGGATGAACAGGTAACAAAACTCAAAGAGGAAGAAAAAGCCTTCATGGAAAAGATGCAGCAGATGCGCCCGAACAGGGAGGACGAAGAACAGTTCTCTCCCGAAGTGATGAGAGAAAAGATGGATGCAATGATGAGCGAGCACGATACAGCCGTTAAAAAGATCCTGACTGACGAGCAATACGAAAAGTATCAGAAATATATGAAGGAGAACCGCCCGAAAGGTCCCCGGAATGGAGGGCCGGGAGGTCCGGGAAGAGCTGATTGACGCGAATATATTTTGACGTAGATGACGCGAATTAAAACAGAGAATGTCTTTGTCCCGAAGGGACTTTCATAATTGAACCCTTCGGGTCCCATTGACGCTATAAACAGATAGTTCACATCTCTTTATACCTGTCTTTATCCTTTGATCAGATAGATCATATAGGCAATATAACAGAGTACCATAACAATCCCTTCGAAGCGGGTTATCGTTCGCTTCCTGATAAATAATCCGAACAGGTAAAGCAATACGCATGAACCGATCAGAACCCCGAGGTCTACATTGGTAATACCTTTCATGTTCAGCGGACTGATGGTCGCACTGCAACCTAATACAAAAAATATATTGAACAGGTTCGAACCGATCACATTCCCGATCGCCATCTCCGGATTTTTCTTCAAGGCGGCAACGACCGAGGTGGCGAGTTCGGGCAGGGAAGTTCCTCCGGCAACCAGCGTCAGGCCGATAATAGACTCACTGACACCCAAGCCACGCGCAATCCCTGATGCTCCGTCTACGAAGAACTGCCCTCCATAAATCAGACCTACCAGGCCACCGGCAATGAATAACCCGGATTTCCATACGGGCATCAATTTGATTTTCGTCTCTTCCTCTCCGTTCCCGTTATGTGCAATGGCAAATGTATAACCCAGAAAGATCGCAAAGAAGCAGAGCAGCAGCATCCCGTCGCTGCTGCTGATTGTATTTTCAGCCGCTCCGTTTATCAACACGTCGTTTCCGCAGATAAATAAAACGACAGATGCCAGGATACATAACGGAATCTCTTTGCTGAGCGTCCCTTTATTCATCCCGATGGGAACAATGGCTGCCGTGCAACCTACAATCATAAGGGTATTGAAAATATTACTTCCGACAACATTCCCGATGGCCATATCCGCACTTCCTTTCAGTGCCGATACAATGCTGACGGTCAGTTCGGGGGCGGATGTACCGAAGGCTACGATCGTTAATCCGATAACAAGAGAGGAGATGTTAAAACGTTTGGCTACCGAAGCAGCCCCATCGGTCAGTGCATTTGCGCCGACCAAGATGAGGAGTAGTCCGCCGATCAGGGCAACGATATCCATTAGAATGGCAGATCGTCGATCGGGTTAGCCGGGCCGAAGTCGGGAGCGGCAGATGCTGTCGGGGCAGATGCCGGTGCAAAGTTTTCCGGTGTCATGGCTCCTGGTGCTGACTGGGGAGCGCCTGCCATCGGACGGTCTACCTTCCAGGCACTGATGTTGGTGAACCAACGTCCCTGATACTCGCGGCTGTCTATATCGAATGATACTGTCAATTCTTCTCCGGGTTGAATAGCTGCTTGTTCGATGCGGTCGGCACCGAAGATCTGGAAGCAGACTTTCTTAGGGTATTGGTCGTGTGTTTCTAATACGTATTCTTGTTTTTTCCACTCGTTTCCAGCTTTGCTGGTTCCGCTCTGCGCTGGCAGTACGGCGATAATTTTTCCCGTAATTTCCATGTTTATTGTTCTATTAAATTGTCGGCGAAGGTACGCTTTTCCGGCGTAACCTGCTAATTGTTTGACTTAGATTTTCTCTTCCTGAGGCAATTCGGAAGGGTCGAGCGCATCGAAGGCTGCTTTCATAGAGAGCAGTTCTTCCTTAATCAGCTTCAGCTTATTAACGATCTCTTCCTGCCGGATGGTTGTCTCCCTGTTATCCTTTAGTTTTTGCCGGGCACCAGCCAAGGTCATTCCCCGCTCTTTTACCAGATGGAAGATCAGGCGGACGGCGTCGATGTCTTCCTGCTTATAAAAACGGGTTCCTTTAGGCGTCTTGCGCGGACGGATAATATCGAATTCTTTCTCCCAGAAACGCAGTGTCGATTCGTTCACGTCGAACATCTGCGCCACCTCGCTGATGGAGAAATATAACTTCAGATTTTTATCTTTATTTAATGCCATTGTATTAAAGATGTTTAATCCATTACCTGGCCATGGTTTTCTGCAATCTGAATCATACGGTCGTATTCTTCCGGTGTCAGGTCCATATAGTAGTATCTGGACGGGTTATCGTGTTTACCACGAACTATCACTTCATAATGCAGGTGCGGGCCGGTCGATTTACCGGTGTTACCTACTTCTCCAATCACTTCGCCGCGTGTCACTTTCTGTCCGACGCGTTTTCTGTATTTGCTCATATGACCGTATAATGTCTGGAATCCATAGCCGTGATCGATCATCAGACAGTTTCCGTAGCCCTGTTTCCAGGCAGCAAAGGTGACGACTCCATCGCCGGTTGCATAGATTTCCGTTCCTACTTTGGCGGAGAAGTCCATGCCGGAGTGGAAACGCGGAGTTCGGTAGATCGGGTCGATACGTACACCGTAGCCGGATGCCGTGCGACGCAGGTCCTTGTTGGAGATTGGCTGGATGGCAGGGATGCAGCGGCTGCGTTCCTCCTGGTTCTTACCCAGTTTAATCAACTCTTCCAATGAGTTGGATTGTATATAAAGTTGTTTGCTGAGCATGTCCATCTTCTGGGTGGTAGAGACAACCAGCTCCGGATTGGACAGGTTCAGCAGATGTTCGTAGCGGTTGGTTCCCCCGAAACCTGATTTACGCACCGATTCGGGAATGGATTCGGCCTGGAAAATGGCGCGGTACAGGTTCTCATCCCTTTGCTGTATATCATCCAACACTTCCAGCGCATTGGTGAGACGTAATGAAAGTACTTCATACTGAGTCTGCAACAGCTTGTTTTCCTTCTTCATCAAAGACTCGACCGGCGAATCGATCGTGTACATCATAATAAAGAATACACCGATACCGATTGCCGCACCGATGCTCAAATGACGGAGCACAATGAAGAAACGGTCTTTGGCGGAGGGGTAAACACGGTCGTAACTGAGCGTGTTCGGGTTATATAAGTAATATGTTTTTCTTGTTTTAAACAGTTTCATTGAATATTTTATTGCTTGGATACGTGCAAAAATAATAATTTGCAGTACTTTTGCAAATTGTTTTTCAGAATATTAACGAGAACTATATAATAGATTATGTTGACAGCAAAAGAAATTCGTGAATCGTTTAAAGAGTTCTTCGCTTCCAAGCAGCACCAGATTGTACCGTCTGCTCCTATGGTCGTGAAGGGGGACCCGACATTGATGTTCACCAATGCGGGCATGAACCAGTTTAAGGATATAATCCTGGGAAATGTACCCATTAAATATTCACGTGTCGCGGACTCGCAGAAATGTCTTCGTGTAAGCGGTAAACATAACGACCTGGAAGAGGTAGGACACGATACCTATCACCACACGATGTTCGAAATGTTGGGAAACTGGTCGTTCGGTGATTATTTCAAGAAAGAGGCTATCGGATGGGCATGGGAATATCTGGTGGATGTCCTGAAGCTGGACCCGAAACGTTTGTATGCAACCGTATTCGAAGGAAGCCCTGCCGAAGGTTTGTCGCGCGACGACGAAGCTGCCGGCTACTGGGAACAGTTCCTGCCGAAAGATCATATTATCAATGGTAACAAACATGATAACTTCTGGGAAATGGGTGATACCGGTCCTTGCGGTCCCTGTTCGGAAATTCATATAGACCTTCGCTCTGACGAAGAACGTGCCGTTTCTAGCGGTGCAGAGATGGTAAACAAAGATCATCCGCAGGTAATCGAGATCTGGAACCTGGTGTTTATGCAGTTCAACCGCAAAGCCGACGGTTCGTTGGAACCGCTGCCTGCGAAGGTGATCGATACGGGTATGGGATTCGAACGCCTGTGTATGTCATTGCAGGGTAAGACTTCCAACTACGATACCGATGTATTCCAGCCGATCATCCAGGTGATTGCCGAAAAGACCGGAACAAAATACGGTGACAACAGACAGCAGGATGTGGCTATGCGCGTTATTGCCGACCATATCCGTACAATCGCGTTCTCTATCACAGACGGACAGTTGCCGTCGAACGCAAAGGCCGGTTACGTAATCCGCCGTATCCTTCGCCGTGCCGTTCGTTACGGTTATACGTTCCTCGGACGCCGCGAAGCTTTTATGTATAGCTTGTTGCCTGTCCTGATCGAGACGATGGGCGATGCTTATCCCGAACTGGTTGCCCAGAAGACGCTGATCGAAAAGGTAATCAAGGAAGAAGAAGAATCGTTCCTGCGTACATTGGAAACAGGTATTCGTCTGCTGGATAAGAAGATTGAAGAAACAAAGGCTGTCGGAAAAACCGTTATCAGCGGTGTGGATGCCTTTACATTATATGATACATACGGATTCCCGTTGGACCTGACCGAACTTATCCTGCGTGAAAACGGCATGGAAGTGAATATCGAAGAGTTCAATGCGGAAATGCAGAAACAGAAAGAACGTGCCCGTAATGCGGCTGCTATCGAAACCGGCGACTGGGTGGTCCTGAAAGAAGGCGAAGCTAAGTTTGTTGGTTACGACCTGTTCGAATGTGAAGCCGAAATCCTGCGTTACCGTAAAATCAAGCAGAAGAATAAAGAGTTGTTCCAGATCGTTCTCGACCAGACTCCGTTTTATGCAGAGATGGGTGGACAGGTAGGTGATACAGGATGGCTGATTGCCGACGATGAAAAGCTGGATGTAGTAGATACGAAGCGTGAAAACAACCTGCCGGTGCATTTCGTCACCCGTTTGCCGAAAGATGTAACAGCTACTTTCACGGCTAAGATCAACGAAAAGAAACGTATCCAGTGCGAATGTAACCACTCGGCAACTCACTTGCTGCATGAGGCTTTGCGTGAAGTATTGGGCACACATGTTGAACAGAAAGGTTCGTATGTTTCTCCCGAAGCGCTTCGTTTCGACTTCTCTCACTTCCAGAAAGTGACCGACGAAGAAATACGCCGGGTAGAAAAGCTGGTAAGCGAAAAGATTCGTGCCAACTATCCGTTGGAAGAACATCGCAATATGCCGATTGCCCAGGCGCAGGCTTTGGGTGCTATGGCATTGTTCGGTGAAAAGTATGGCGAGGAAGTACGTGTCGTTAAATACGGTTCTTCTATCGAGTTGTGCGGTGGTACGCATATCCCGGCAACCGGTATGATCGGTTCGCTGCGTGTGATTGCCGAAAGTTCTATCGCTGCCGGTGTACGCCGTATCGAAGCGGTGACGGCCGAAGGGGCGGAAAACTATACCTTCATGTTGCAGGATTCCATGCGTGAGTTGCGTGCTTTATTTAATAATGTACCGAACCTGGCACAGACAATCCGTAAGTCGATCGAAGAAAATGCCGAGCTGAAGAAACAGGTTAGCGACTATGTAAAGGAAAAGGTCGCTATGTTGAAGAAAGAACTGATCGCCAAGGCTGTTGAACGCCACGGAGTGAAGGTGGTTGTTTTTCGCGGTGAGGCGAATGTAGATGCGATCAAGGACCTGGCCTTCCAGATCAAAGGTGAAAGCAATAGCGAAGAGAAAGTATTCTTTGTGGCCGGTATCAAGGACGGTGCAAAATGTGCATTGATGGTGATGCTGAGCGAACCGCTTGTAGCCGAAGGACTGAATGCCGGTAAACTGGTAAAAGATGCAGCCAAACTGATTCAGGGTGGCGGTGGCGGACAGGCCCACTTTGCAACTGCCGGCGGTAAAAACTCCGACGGTTTAGCCCAGGCCGTAGAACAGATTCTTGAAGCGGCTGATTTGAAGTAAAAGAACTTATAAAGCATATATGAAAATGGCGGGACTGATTAGTTCCGCCATTTTTTTTGAATAATTAATTCATAAATCTTGCAACTTACTGCAAATGTGTGTTTTTACCGGCTTATCTGATTTGCATAAGAATCAGAGTTGACGTACATTTGTCGAAACTTCCTGAGAGAAGAGTGTTGAATCATGCAAAAAATACAAATCAAATAGACTTTCATCGTATGAAAATGTGTAAACAGCAAAAAGTCTCCCGTATCCTCACGCTCTGTGGAGCAGCAGCGACTTCGTTGTTGCTTTGGGGTTGTAGTGGTGCAGGGGCGACAACCGAATCGTTTGAACGTTCGGACTACTATACGCGTGGTATAGGGCAATACCCCGGTAACCCGAAGGAGGATTTCTCTCCTGATTTGGCTCCGGATAAGTCAAATTATCGCAATATAGCCCTTCTGCGTTCGGCTTTCAACTCCTCCAGTCATGACTATAACTTGACGGCGCAGTTAGTGACAGATGGTATTATAACCGACCAGCAACCGCAGTATTTAATACTATCGACTCCGGCCGGCGAAGCTCCCCGGCGTGAACGCGAATGGATGATCGACGAAGGTCCGTATTCCCGGAATACATTTGAAGGGGCGGATACTTATTTCCAGTTCGCGCTAAAGAATTACAGCAAACAGGCCGACAAATTGGTGCTGACAGGAACTCTTATTTATGACGACCAGTTGGCAAAAGACGGTTATGAAATTATCTGCCAGGGTTCCAATGACGGACAGAACTGGACCGAGGTCGGCAAACTGAGCGGCAAAGGGCTGCCGGGCGACGCTGTACGGTATCGTATACCGGTAACCGACCCGAACAAACAGACCGAACAGATTTCCATGCCGGTTCGTAAACTGAATGAAACCATAGCATTTGATAAAGAGGCGAATTACTCCAATTACCGTGTCCTATTGAAGATGGCCGGTGCCCATAGCTGGGTGTTTACGGCAGCCGATTTCTATAATAAGGACGGAATGGTGGAAATGAAACCTTCTCAATTCTTCAATAGTGCCTGGATGAGTGCCACTACGGGAGAAGAATGGTTGTATGTAGACCTGGGTAGCCGGTCTGAATTTGACAAAGTCGTTTTACGCTGGATAAACAAAGCCGTAAAAGGTAAAGTACAGGTTTCCGATAATGCAGAACAGTGGACGGATGTCGCTGAACTTCCCGGTGGGGAGGAACTGGTCGATGAAATTTCGCTGAACGGCAAAAAGAATGCGCGTTATGTGCGTATCCTGATGCAACAGCCGGCCAACGACAGCCGTTATATCCTGAGCGAACTGGAAGTGATGGGTAAAGGTGGCCTGGTTCCGCAGGCTGTGGCTGCACCTGCCGCATCGAAAGGCGAAATCTATTTGTCCGGCGGCAACTGGAAACTTCAGCGTGCATCAGAAATAACGGCTACGGGAGAAGAAATTTCGGCTCCCGGCTTCAAACCTGAAAACTGGGTTGTAGCCACTGTGCCGGGAACTGTCTTGAGCAGTTACAAGAATATCGGCGCCATTGCCAATCCTGATTATGCCGACAACCAGTTACAGGTATCCGAATCATTCTTCAATTCCGATTTCTGGTATCGTGACGAATTTGAGGTGCCGGAAGGATTTAAACAGGATCGCGTATTCCTGAACTTCGACGGTATCAACTGGAAGGCGAATGTATATGTAAACGGTAAGCAGGCTGGTCGTATCGAAGGTGCCTTTATGCGTGGCAAGTTCGATGTAACGGACCTGATCGTCCCGGGTAAGAATGTGGTAGCCGTAGAAATTATCAAGAACTCGCATATCGGTGCTATTAAAGAGAAGAATGCACAGAGTACGGACTTCAACGGTGGTATCCTGGGTGCTGACAATCCGACATTCCATGCAACGATCGGTTGGGACTGGATTCCGACTGTACGCGGCCGTAATATCGGAATCTGGAATGATGTCTTCCTGACAACGACCGGAAAAGTGACGGTGGCTGACCCGCTTGTTAAATCGGTTCTGCCGTTGCCCGATACGACCTCTGCTAAACTGACGGCGGAAGTAATCGTAAAGAACCATGATGCAAATGCGGTAAAAGGTATGCTGGAAGGCAAGATCGGTGATATCACATTCCAACAGCCGGTGGAACTGGCAGCGGGCGAAGAGAAAACGGTTGTCTTCGATGCAAAGGATTTCGCTCAGTTGAATGTTCAGAATCCGCGTCTCTGGTGGCCTAAAGGCTATGGAGAGCCAAACTTGTATGATGCCAACTTTACATTTAAAATAGATGATAAGGTATCGGATGCCAAAGACTTTAAAGTCGGTATCCGCCAGATGACCTTCAATGAGGATAATCAGATTTTGAGTCTCTTTATCAACGGTCGTCGTTTTGTTGGCCGGGGCGGTAACTGGGGATTCAGTGAGTCTAACCTGAATTACCGTGCACGTGAATATGATATCGCGGTAGCTTACCATGCCGATATGAACTTTACAATCATGCGTAACTGGGTGGGTATGATTGGTGATGAAGAACTGTATGAAGCCTGCGACCGCCACGGTATCGTGGTTTGGCAAGACTTCTGGCTGGCGAATCCGGCTGACGGTCCTGATCCTTACTATCCCGAAATGTTTATTGCCAACGCGGAAGATTATGTGAAGCGCATCCGTAACCATGCTTCCATCGGTATCTATTGCGGTCGTAACGAAGGTTTCCCTCCCGAACAGATCGACAAGGCGTTGCGCCGGATCATCAAAGAAGATCATTCGGATATACATTATATATCCAGTTCGGCTGATGATGTAGTAAGCGGCCACGGCCCGTACCGTATGCTTCCTGCAAAGGAATACTTCACATTGAAGACCGGTAACGACAAGTTCCATAGCGAACGCGGTATGCCGAATGTGCTGACCTACGAAAGTATGCTCCGTACCTTCTCTCCGGAAGGTATCTGGCCGCAGGATAATCAGTGGGGTATGCACGACTATACCCGCGAAGGTGCACAGGGTGCTACATCTTTCAACGAGATTATTGCGAAAGGATACGGCGAACCCCGTAGCGCCAAAGAGTTTTCCGAACTGGCGCAATGGGTGAACTATGACGGTCACCGCAGCTTATTTGAATCCCGCAGCCAGAACCGTAAAGGTTTGCTGATGTGGATGAGTCATTCCTGCTGGCCTTCTATGGTATGGCAGACCTATGATTATTACTTCGAACCGACAGCCGCCTATTTTGCTATCAAGAAGGCTTCCGAACCGTTGCATATCCAATGGAACCCGGTAACCGATGAGGTAGAAGTCGTAAACTACAGTGGTGGCAACCGTAAGGGCTTGACAGCTAAGGCGCAGGTGCTGAATATGGATGCTTCCGTAGCCTGGGAGAAAGAAGTCGCTACCGATAGCAATGAAGATACGACCAACAAATGTATCCAGCTGGAATTCCCGGATAACCTGTCGAAGGTTCACTTTATCAAGATGGTCTTGACTGAAAACGGAAAGGTTATTTCCGAGAACTTCTATCACAGAAGCCTGGAAGAAAACAACTACCAGGATCTGCGTAATCTCCCGAAAGTAGCATTGAAGTCCGATGTCACGACAAACAAGGGAACTGATGGAAACTGGAACGGTACAGTCGTTATCGAGAATACTACTTCGACACCGGCATTAATGATTCGTGTAAATGTTGTGGGCGACAAGGATGGCGAGCAGTTCCTTCCGATGTTCTATTCCGACAACTACTTCGCTCTGCTTCCGGGTGAAAAGAAAGAAATCAGCTTCCATTGGAAAGACGAAGACACCAGAGGCAATGCACCGAAAGTGGTTGTGTCAGGATATAATGTAGAATGATACTGATAGATTTTAGATAAAAACCGTTCACCATCTGCTGCGTGTAGGACAACTGTCTGTTTTCTGGTTGTTTGACGGTGAATAGCGGGGGTGAAAGGTTTGTGGAAAAGGTGAATGGCTGCTAACAACCATTCACCTTTTCTGCTAAGAATTGAATCGCCTTTTCTTTGAAGGGAAAGAGGAGGGTTTACTTATTTCTGACTGTGAATCAAAAAAAGGTATTCTCCACTGTTGGAATAAATAAAATATTGCCTACATTTGTCCCGTTACCTGCTATCGGGTAATAAACAACTAAAACTATTGACTTATGGAAAAGTATGTGAACATCATGCTCGACAAGGCTTTTAAGACCGTATTTGGTGAAAAGCAGGTAGCAATCGACTTTATCAACGCCACGCTCGAGGGCGAACGCCGGGTAAAAGACCTGACCTATCTCGATAAAGAAATCCAACCGGAAGTAATAGAACAGCGCACGGTGATCTTCGATCTCCTTTGTAAAGATGTGGACGGAAGTAAATTTATACTCGAAATGCTCTAACTTTGCATAGTTCACCAAAGCAAGATTAATTCAATATATTTGTTGTATGAATAATTGAATTAACCGATCGGTAGAAGTAAACTATCTCGAGATGTAGAGTTGCAATCAGCTTCT
>NZ_JAMOKS010000046.1:0-48655 GCF_023656785.1 Parabacteroides caecihominis | reverse complement strand
TAACTCGCGATAGTTCATAACTCATGCTTTTGAATAGCCGAAGTTAATTTCTTTCTACTACTTAACAAAATTTCAAAGAACTTTTTCAAAGACTAGTTTTTACACAGTCTCTCAAGAGGGGAAACAGATACAACCGGTCGATATAAACTAATAGCTCAATTCTTTCTATCACTAACCCTCATATAAATTCAAAACAGTTTCTTCTTAATCATCTACCTTAAAAGGCATAATCCCCTCCCCTTATGCCGTCCGGTATCCCTCTCCGGTAAGGGCAGGGATAGCTCCCCCTGTTGTTCCGGTAGTGCACCATCGGGATGGTGCTATTCACACCACCGGGATGAGGTAACCAACACCATCCCGATGAGGCAGTCAACACCACCGGGGTGGTGCAAACCCCGCCCTTACCGTCCCGGTCAGTGCCGCCTTACCGTTTCGACCAGAGCCGCCACCCCGGATAAGACCTTCACCTCTCCTCCGGGCAGGGTCAGCGACAGATGACGGGCGTCGAGGCAGTTGATATTGATCTGTCCGTCTTTCACTGCCGAAGGACGGAAGCCGTTACGGATCATAGCATTGCCTACCCAATAGGATACAAGGAAGTCTCCCTCCACTCCTATCGGTTCGACGGGTGCCTTCGTATTCAGTTTTCCGGTTGACGGATCGAAAACAATCCCTTCTTTTCCGAAGAAAGACTCGAAGGCGCCGCTCAGGATCAGGTCTTCGGGCGTACCGCACGCCATCGGACGGCCTTTTTCCTGTAGCCAGAGGCAATCGCCCATCTGGATCGCCAGGTCGAGGTCGTGGGTGGAAAGCAGGATCGCTTTATGTTGTTCTACGGCCAGTTTATGCAGTAGCACCATGGTCTCGATCCGGCTGGTGACATCGAGGAAAGCCGTCGGCTCGTCCAGCAGGATGATCGGGCATTGTTGCGCCAGGGCTTTGGCGATCATGGCTTTCTGCCGTTCACCGTCGCTCAGTTCGGATACGTAGTTTTGTGCTTTATGGGCAATGCCGGCTGCCGTCAGCGATTGTTCGATAATCTCCCTGTCGGTTTTCTTCAATTGTCCGAAGAAACCGGTGTACGGATGGCGGCCCAAAGACACCAGTTCGTAAACGGTGATGCCGCCCGCATTCGTCTTTTCCGTCAGTACAACACCTACCGTCAGTGAAAAGTTGCTTTGAGAGTAGGAAGACAACGGTTTTCCCATCAGGCGAATCTCGCCACTCAAGGGAGGCTGGAAACCGCAGAGCGTGCGCAGCAACGTTGACTTTCCGGCTCCGTTCAGTCCGAGAAGGCAGGTGACTTCGCCCGGTTGCAGGCGCAGGTTCAGGTCGTCGTGGATGACCTTGCGCTTTCCGCCTTTCAGCAGGTAGCCAATACGGAGGCGGCTGGCTTCTATTACAGGTTCTTGCATATTCATCAGTCGAAGTATTGGATATTTTTACGATTCACAATCACATAAATAATGACCGGAGCGCCCAGCATGGGGGTTACAGCATTCAACGGGAGTATATTATTGGTTCCGGGCATCACCATCAGTATATTACATAACAGGGCGATACAGGAACCGGCAAGCATCGTGACGGGCACCAGCATCTTATGGTTGGACGAACCCAGCATCAGCCGGGCGATATGCGGCACGGCAAGTCCGATGAAGGAGATCGGGCCGCAGAAAGCAGTCGTCGTAGCCGTCAGCAACCCGGTACAAAACAGGATGGCAATACGGGTCCGCTTGATCTTGATCCCCAGGTTGGCAGCGTACATTTCGCCCAGCAGCAGGGCGTTCAACGGCTTTATCAAAAGGATTGCCAGCAGCAGTCCGGCCAACGTGAACAGGAGGAAATAAGGCAGTTGCATCAGCGATACGCCGGAGAAATTGCCGAGGCCCCACATGACGAAGGCGTGTACCTTATCCGTCGAGGCATAGTAATTCAGGACGGAGATCAGGGAAGAGGCCAGGTAACCGATCATGATACCGATGATCAGCAGCATGACATTGCTCTTCACCTTTGCCGAAAACCAGATGATCAGTCCCAGGATACAGGCGGCACCGGCAAAGGCTGCGATAATAACCGCCAGGTAGCCGCTGATGGGCAACTCCGTCACCATACTGAGCGTCCCGCCGAAATAGAGCATGATGGCCGCGACTCCCAGGTTTGCCCCGTCGCTGATACCCAGGATGGAAGGGCCTGCCAGCGGGTTACGGAACAGGGTCTGCAATAACAGACCGCTGGTAGCCAGCGAGGCTCCGGCAAGCAAAGCCGTAACCGCCTGCGGAAAACGGGATTGCAGGATAATATTCTGCCAGGCGGGCCGGCCCACGTCTTTCCCCAGAAGGATATCGATCACGCTCTCCAGCGGGATGGAAACAGCACCGTATACCAGGCCTCCCATAAAAAGGAGGGCCAGGAGAAGCGGCAAGAGGAAGTATGGTAAAGCGATTTGTTTAAACATTTCTATTTAGTTATTATCCTATTTGAGAGTTTCACATCTTAACAAATTTGAACTATCTATTTAAATGACTGGTTGTAACTGGCTCCCCTCTCGAGAGGGGGAAGGGGGTGTGTCATATTCCCACCTATACAACCATCCTAATCAGAGTCACTTGACTATTGCAGGTTCATTTGCCGTCTGCTTCAGCTGACGGTTTACAAGTTGTTTCTCTCTTTTGGCTTCAGCCACATGTCTCTTAGATAGAAAACTGTAAGAAATGGGACTAAAGTCCAATGAGATAGATTCTTTACTTATCCGTCAGCTAAAGCAGACGGCAAATAAACCTGTAACAAGGCTTGTTTTATTGACTGGCTTTAACACACCCCCTGCCCCCTCTCAAGAGGGGAGACAGTTACAACCAGTCACTAAACTGATAGCTCAAATCTTTCTAAATTGGCACATTGGCATATTACCATATTGGCTCATTATTTTCTCTATTCAATACTCATTCCGTTCCTTCTCTTTAATAAATCCGTTGCGGTAGGCATACAGCAGCTTTTCCAGGTCATGGATCTGGCGTTGCAGGTCGGCGCCTTTGTCGGTATCTTTCACCATCTGGCGGTGAGAACTCAATTCGACCACAATCGTGGTGGAACGGATATCACGGCCTTCTTTGATTGCCTGGTCGGTAGACAGGAACGGTTCGTGCTGCACCAACTGGAAACCGCGAGAGTGATAAACCAGCGTATAACCGGCAATACCGGTCTCTGCATGATAAGGCTGCGAGAAACCACCGTCGATCACCAGCAGTTTGCCACCCGCCTTGATGGGATTTTCGCCTTCGATGGAGCGGACAGGCACATGGCCGTTGATGATATGGCGGTGCAGGCCGGTCACACCAAACTCGTCCAGCAGCATATCACATATCTTTTCTTCTTCACGGAGGCTGTAATAAGCACCTTTGTCTTCCTTTTGCACCGACTTGTCATCGATGAAGCAACGCTCGAAAGTAGCCATCTTGCTCTTGTCGAACAAGGGAGAATCTTTTCCTCCCCAGAGATACCAGATATAATCCAGCGCAAAATCCTTCTCCGAAGAGTCCTCCGAATCGAAATAGGCGGTACGGATCAACTGGTCTACCTTATCCAGCAAATCCTTTCCTTTATATTCCTGGCCTTCGATACGGACGCTTTTCAACGTCCCGTCCCCGTTCATCGGGACAGAGGCATGAAACAGCAGGTTGGAATTGCACACCTGGTACATGCTACCGTGACGGAACAGGCAACGCATATGTTTCTTCAATTTCTCGCTGCACTCGAACGAATGATGGATACGGTGCATCAGGTCCTCTTCTTCGATAGACAAGGCATACGGGTCTTTCGGATTGATGGTAGGCCAGTTCTTGTCTTTCAGTTCGTATTCCTTGCCATCCAGGTTGATGGTTCCGCGTTTCAGGTCGATACGATGCAACAAGAGGCGGTCGTCCATCTCGAACTCCGGACGGCGGCGGATGATCTCCCCTTCCAGCTTGAACTGGATGATCGTTATCGCCTTATGCATCTGCGAGATCAGGCGGATCGTCTTCTCGTCGAAATTCAAATCGCAGGCACTGCTCTTCGGCATGAACAAATCGCAGGGATCGTCGCCATACACGTCCATCGCAAAGGTAGCCAGAGGTAGCAGGTTGATGCCATAGCCATCCTCCAGGGTAGCCAGGTTGCCGAAACGGAGGCACATGCGGATCACATTGGCAATGCTCCCCAGGTTACCCGAAGCCGCCCCCATCCACAGGACATCATGGTTTCCCCACTGGATATCGAAATGATGGTAGTCGCAGAGGGTATCCATAATAATATGGGCACCCGGACCGCGGTCGTAGATATCGCCGATCACATGCAGGATGTCGATCGTCAGCCGCTGTATCAGGTTACACATGGCGATAATGAAATCGTTCGCCCGCCCGGTCGAGATGATCGTCTTGATGATCTGGTCCACATAAGCAGACTTATTAGGTTCGACCGACGACTCATGCAACAACTCCTGGATGATATAGGAGAACTCTTTCGGCAACGCCTTGCGCACCTTCGAACGGGTGTATTTGGAAGATACATTGCGGCATACCCGCACCAGTTGGTTCAAGGTGATCAGATACCAGTCGTCCAGATCGGGTTCCTTCGAACTGACCAGTTCCAGCTTCTGCTCCGGATAATAGATCAGCGTACAAAGTTCTTTCTTCTCGTAATCGCGTAGCGTATTACTGAATATCTCGTTCACTTTACGTTTAATCGCACCGGAAGCATTCTTCAACACATGGTTGAATGCCTGATATTCACCGTGTATATCGGACAGGAAATGCTCCGTCCCCTTCGGTAAATTCAGAATAGCCTCCAGATTGATAATCTCTGTACTCGCATCCGCAACGGTCGGGAAACTACGTGCCAGCAACTGCAAATAACGCAGGTCACCAAGCACATATTCGGGTGTTATATCTTTCGTCATATAATGTTTACTGTCTTATTTCGTGCAAAGATAAACAAATACAGGGAGACAAGCTATTTCAATTTCATTATTAGGGACAGCAGGAAAACAAAAATCGATAGTTACCGGCCTTCCAACGGGTAACTATCGATTCCTTCACGGACTACTATCCGCACTTTACTAACCAACTGCTATCGGCATTCGTCTTATTTAAAAACCTGCTTCATCGGTCTTCCGATCCAAACCTGAGGTTGTTTCAGGTTAAAGATATAAGCGATTGTCGAAGCGACATCAAACTGCATCATGCTTTCAGTAAATTCGTATCCTTTCTTTACGTTTTTACCAGAGATAATGAAAGGTGTTTCCATTTCCTGCATAGTCTTACCGCCGTGTCCTTTGTTGATACCGCCATGGTCGGCTGTAACGATAAAGATCGTTTCATCCAGCATGCCTGCATCGGCTACTGCTTTTACAATCTCGCCGATATATCCGTCCAATTCTTTCAGCTTCGTATAATATGCCGGAGTATCATGTCCGTCGCCATGCCCCACACCATCAGGCTGCTCAAAGATGATACCGACAAAAGCCGGACGGGATTCCTTTATATAAGAGACAGCCGCATCCGTACATCCCCGCGGATTGCTTTCAGAAGGAGCGATATTCACTTCCTTATTCATCGCCTGCATTTCCGCCAGATACTTCATGCCGCCCCACTCATAGATATAGCCCATCTCAGCATCCGGATTGGCATCACGGAACAATCCCCACACAGAAGGGAACAAACCATAATGGCTGATCTCACGCGACGGAAGCTCCGGCTTTTCCGAACCCCACTCCGTAAACCCGTGAATCTCCGGTCCTGCCCCCATAAACATGGATGCCCAGTTGACCGCACTGGAAGAAGGCAATACACTTCTCTTCTTCAACGTATAAGAGCCATCCGCCATCAGCTTCTTGACAGTCGGCATCTCCGCCTTTTCCACACTATAAGCACCCCAGCCGTCGAGGCCGATCAACACGACATGTTTGGCTTTCCATTTTGCCGCACTAGCGACATTCACACACAGGAAAGCACAGACAATCAACAAAAAGAATCTACTTTGTTTCATAATCAGATATTATTTTAAAATCCACATTAATTGATTCACTTCATCATTTCCTCCATACTGGCGTGCCACGGCTTCTTCCACATTCTCTTTATTATAAGAATACTCGTCTGTCGAGTACATCCAGCGTACCGGAATCTTATCCTTTGCATTGGTGTTCAGGCTGGTTGCCGGATTTATCGGCAACTTCGGATAACCGGTTCTGCGATATTCGAAATAAGCATCCCAGGGGTATTGCATAAAACTCGAGATGTAACGCTGCGTAATGATCTTCTCGATATCACCTTCCTTATCTCCGGTCAGCTGTATGGAGGGCTGGGCAAGAAAGTCGCTAATAACCTCCGGGGTCATTTTCCGTCCCTGATGATAGATATTCTCATCCGGAGTATATTTCACGATGAAATCCATGCTCGCTTTGATCCCTTGCTTGTAATAGGTCGATGCATCACCTGCAATCCATCCTCTTACTACCGCTTCCGCCAGGATGAAATTCTGCTGCGAATATCCCAGACGTATCACAGGTTCACCCGGCCGGTAATAATTATAGCGATCGTTTACACAAGAAAATTTACCTGCAATGTATAAAGGTTTATGTACAGAGAAATCTTCTCTGACATCAGTACCGACAAACACATCCCAACTGTCTGCCGTCACTCCGGCCTTCAACTGAGCCTCACTCGGTTTGGCATAATAGAAAAGGCGATAGTCCTGCTGCTCTTTCATCATGTCGATAAGGAAGGATGATACCATCGGATTCTTTGAATACATGTTATCGTTGAACGGGTATAACTGCCCCGCCTTATCGGAATAGACCATCTGGAAATTATCGTCGTTCGACTCCATCAAGGTCGATGAACTGACAATACGGGCAAAACGTTCCTTCACTTTCAAATCAGGATCATCTGCCTTCTTCGATAACGACATCAATACCTGAAGCTGGAAAGTACTAACGATTTTCCGCCACTTCTCAACACTTCCGCCCACGAAAGGATCCCCTTTAAAATCGCTTGCAGCAGAAAAGAGGTCGTATGATTCTTCCAGATCCTCAAGCACCTGGCGCATCACTTCCTTCTGAGTATCATACTTAGGCTTCAGAACGCTTTCTTCTCCCTTTAAAGCATCGCTATAAGGAATATCTCCCAAGTCCATGGATGACCAGAACAGCTTGTAAGCCTTGACAAACTTCGCCAGTCCCGAATAAGCCGCCACGTCTTTCTCTTCTGCCAATTCGACCATCTTCTGCATATTTATGATGGTATGGTAGTCGCCCAGGCCAGTGCGTCCCCAACCGTTGAAGATATAGCTCTCAGAACCCTCCCCCCAAGCCATATACTTACTGGCCATACTGTTATAAAGAAAGTTTTTTCCCGTAGAATTCGAAAGCATACTCTTAATACCTCCGGTTGCCAGCATCTCGGACGAAACACGGGTCGGCACGTCCGGATTTGTGTTAATGTCATCAAAATTACCACAGGATGCCATAAAGATGATAGCTGATAGCAGGCAAGCCGCCAATTTTATATATTTCTTCATTGTCTGATCTTTATTATAAATCCAACTTAATATTGAAACCAAGCAAACGGGTAGAAGGTGCATTCAGATTATCACCTCCGACGTCCGGGTCGGCATACTTAAACTCTTTCGTCCAAATCAACAGATTCTGACCGACCAGACCGATCGTCGCGCCTTTCAGCCGGACCTTTTCGCACAATGATTTCGGCATCTGATAAGTAAGCGACAGATCCCTTAATTTGAAAAAGGTCTGCTTGAAGTAGTTCTGAGGCCTTGCAGAATAAGCATTCGCTTGATATTCGCGGGTATATTGTTCGTAAGAGACCTCTACATCATTAGGAGCAAACACCCGGTCGTCGAACGTGATGTTTCCATCCGAATCATACTGAACCGTACCGGAAACTACTTTCACCCCCTGTCCGACATAATTCTTTTTCCCATTCACCACTTCATCGTAACGCCACTGGTTGTCGCTTTCGATATGGGCTCCCGTATTCCACAAAGACTGATTTGTCTTTGAATAAGCTACACCGCCTACGCGACCGTCGATCGTGAAACTCAACGTAAAGTCTTTATAAGAGACCGTATTGCCCCATCCCCAGATCCAATCAGGACCTGAAAAACCATGATGAGTAGAATACTTACTCAGCAGCGGATAACCGGCTTCATGGATCATATTGCCCTCTTTATCATATTCGTAATCGGCATAAGTCACATAATCCGTACGGGCTCCCTCCTTTATCCAAGGCTTTTGGGATGAAAAATCCGGGTCGAGTTTGGCAAAATACCGTCTGTCCAATGCCCAGTTGAATGTAGAATTCCAGGCCCAGTCTTTAGTCTTTATAATATCGCCGCTCAATTGTATTTCGACGCCTCGTCTTACATATTCTTCTTTAGAGTTTACCTGCGTATTACTAAAGCCGGTAGCTGCACTAAGTGTTGCGTTCACAATCCGGTTATAGTAATACTTATTATAATAAGCGGCATCCAAAACCAGTCGTTTGCCAAAGAATGTCAGCATTGTTCCCAATTCATACGATTTGGAAGTACTCGGCTTAACTGATTTTCCCCGAATAGTTGAAGGATAAGAGGCACTGGTCATATCATCCCAGGTATTTGTAGAGATGGAGTACGTATTATTGGTGGCATACACATCGGTATCGGCTTTCGACATAGTCCAGGACCCTCTTACTTTCCAGAAGTCGATAAAGGACGGCATCGGAATAAACTCGGAAAGAACGACACTACCTGCTACCGACGGATAAAAATACGAACGGGTTTCAGAAGGTAAAGAAGACGACCAATCGTTACGTCCGGTCACATCCAGGAACAAAGTGCTCTTCCAGGCAACGGATGCCTTACCAAATAAACTGTTTACCTGTTTCTTTTTCATACCGGCAGAAGTTCCGGGAGGATCGACCGAGGCATTCAAAGAATAGAAACCGGGAACCAGCAAACCGTTCTTTGTTGTACTGGTATGTGTATTATCCTGATAGAAATAGATGTTACCTCCGACAAAGCCATCAACAGAAAAGTCTCCGAACTTATGATCCGCCATCAACATAAAATCGGTATTGATGCTATAACCGTTAGGTGTTTGCAGTTCATAATATCCCTTTTTGTCCCATGCACCGTAGGCTCCGATCGGGTTACGCCATTCCTTTCGGGTGGTATAAACATCCAGGCCGGATCTCAATGTCGCTTTCAACCAGGGAGTTATTTCATAGCTACCGGAAACAAAACCGTTTACTTTGTCAAAATCGCTTGAAGCGATAATTTCGTTCGCTATATAATAAGGGTTATTATAATACGTGTCGTTATACCAGTTCTGTTCCTGATCCTTTACCCGCCAGTAGTTCTTATAATCACGGATATCCCATTCCGGACCTGTCCACACCAGCAAGTTATAGATGTAACCGAGACCTCCGTATCCAGTACCCTCTCCCTGGGGAGAAAAACGCTTGTTGTAAGTAAGACTTGCATCCAGGTCGAATCCTTTATAATTCATATTTCCGGCAGCCGTATAAGTTATCTTATTCAACTTCGCATTCGGCCACTGACCTTTATTGTAGACGTGAGTTAACGAGGTACGGAAACTGCCGTACTTCCCTTTTTGTGTGACGCTCACGTTATTGTTGGTTACAAATCCTGTCTCCTGGAAATTCTTCAGGTTGTCTTTTCCTTTTGAAGTCAACGGCATCTCACGCCATTCAAAGGTATAAGGATCATATTGGAGAGCCGTACGGCCTATATCGAGCTTATCCCCCCAGACAAAGTCGGTCGGATTATATTTGCCGCCCTGTCCGCCACTATAGGAAGACTGTACCTCCGGAAACTTCAAATAACCGGCATTGAACATCGTATTGCTGTTTATCGAAATATTCAACCCATCTTCCGAACCTCTTTTCGTTGTCACCATAATGGCTCCGGAAGATCCCCTGGCTCCATAAAGGGCAGAGGCCGTAGCTCCTTTCAAAACGTCTACGGATTCGATGTCATCGGAAGCGACATCCTGTAGTTTCATATTACCATAAGGTATCCCGTCTATGACCAACAACGGATTCTCCCCGCGCAATGACAAATCGGGAGTTGTGTTAAATTCCGTGCTGTTCTGCACATTCAATCCGGCAATCTTACCGGTCAGTGAAGTAGCCACATCTACTGTTTTTACGGCAGCCAGGCGTTCGCCACCTACTTTCTGGACGGAATATCCCAACGCTTTCTCCTCCCGTTTGATACCCAAAGCCGTCACAACAACTTCGTCAAGCAACTCGGCATCTTCTGATAAAGTTACATTTATCACAGACTGTTTGCCCACCGGCACTTCTTTTGTCTTATAACCGATAAATGTGACCACCAATACCGACTTAGCCGGGACATTCAGGGAATAACGGCCATCCATATCTGTTATAGTTCCCAGTACCTGTCCTTTCACGACCACATTGGCACCGGATACAGGTTCGCCCAACTCATCTTTTACAACACCCGAGATCCGGATGTCTTTTGCCATGTTCTCACTGGGGACCAATACGTCCTTTCCGGTTACAATGACATGTCTTCCCTTAATCTCATATTTGACCGGTTGGTCACTGAATATAATATCCAATACTTCAGAAATGGATTTACCTGTCAGATTAACGCTGATCTGTTTGTGCAGTTGTACCTCTTTCGTATCGATGAAAAAAGAATAGCCACTCTGTTTTTTTACAGTTTCTATGGCATCTTTCACAGTAATATTCCGGACATTCAAGGTTATTTTCTTTTCCTGTGGCAGTGCCGCAAAAGCAGATTGTCCGCTACCTGCTATAAGTACAGTACATAAGCCTGTAATAAATAATGTTTTTTTATGAGCAAATAATGTTGCTCTAATTTTCTCATAAGGAATGTTTTCCATAATTTTGTATTGTTGTTTTTAATAACAAAAAAGTTTAACGACTATCTGAATCGGGAAATGGTACCAACATTTTCCGATTCGCTTTTTATTCACATGGTTGATTTCCGTATCTATTCTCCTTTCTTTTTTAAGTTAATACTACTTTGTTTTAATAGAGCTCTATAATATTATTCGTTTTTCTGTACTTGAATTTTCCACTGCTGGACATGATCATCAATATGTCATCCAGCGAATCATCCACTCTGAAATCACCGTAAAAGGTTAACTTCTTCTTCTCTTCGTTTCTAAAGATAAAGGTGACATCGAATGACTTTTCCAGTTCTCTGACTATCTGTTCCAGGGTCTGTTCATTAAAGAAATGCGCACCGGTTGTCCAATGACCGGCTAATGATGCCGGCACTTTGTGTATATCGGTTGTTCCAGTTTCCTTATTATATATAACCTGTTGCTCCGGTTTCATAATCAACGATTCATCCGGATTCTTTATGTTCAACAGATTAACAGAACCTTCCGCCAATATCACTTCTATGTTTTCTTCGTCAGTATATGCTTTCACGCTAAACTTGGTTCCCAGCACCTTTACATCGAGATCGCTGGTATTCACAATAAAAGGCAGTTTTTCATTGCGGGTCACTTCAAAATAGCCTTCTCCTTCCAGCCGGACATGGCGGTCCTGATGGGAAAAACCGCCTGTATAACTCAATTTACTTCCCGCGTTCAGCCAAACCACCGTTCCGTCCTGCAAAACGATCCGGCTACGTGATCCTATAGGAACTTCAACCGTCTGCATCGCATATAAGGAAGATGGATCAAAATGGTTATGCCCCCAGTAATAACCTCCTCCCAACAACAGGATACCTGCAAATATTGCCGCCGCCACTCTGACAAAACGCAATGAAAAGCGTTTCTTCTTTTGCGATACGGAGATTCGTCCCCGGAAATGTTGAAAAGCACGGTTGCTCTCTTCTTGGGTTCCGGAAGCGGCGTTAGCAGCCAGCCACACTTCGGTCATTTCATAGAAATATTGTTTATGGGCAGTGTCGGCAGCCACCCATTGTTCCAATTCAACGCGCTGTTCCTTATTCAGCTCATTATTCAAATAAGCGGTAATCAGGTCATCGGGATAATATGTTTGTTCCGTTTTATTCATTTTCTATGTTGTTATAAGGTAGACAAGAATAGTAGAGAAATGGGGTAGTGAAAAAACTCACTTTTTTCAAAAATATTTCACGAAGCAGACTAAAAGCACTATCAGATAGTCTTTTAAACGATCGCGCAATATTGATAATGCTTGTTTTATATGATATTTGACGGTATTGACCGAAATGCCCAGACGGGCTGCAATCTCGTCATGTTTCAATTCTTCCAGGCGGCTGAGAATAAAAACCTGGCGTGTTTCTTTCGGCAGGCGTTCAATCTCTTCCTGCACTTTAGCCATCAGTTCCTTTTCCATCAAACGGCCCAACGGGTATTCATCCGAAAGAAATAACAAAGGAGAAGTCATATCCATATCATTCAGACTGACCTCCCTCCCGACATAATTCTTCTGTAAATAATTCAGGGAAAAATTCCGGACCATACGTATAAGATACGCATTCAGAGAGATTTGTATATCTATTGTTTTACGATTTTCCCAAAGATGGAAAAACACATCCGATACAATCGTTTCAGCCAGAAATTCATCTTGCAGATATTGCCGGGAGATACAGAACAGACGATGATAATACTTATCATAAAGTATCCGGAAAGCATTCTCATCACCCTCCTTTACCCCTCTTACTATTTGTTCTTCATAATATTCCACATGTATCTCCTTAAGGACGGGCGAATTTAGTCAAAACATTTTGACTAAACAACACAAAGCCCCAGGAGACGAATCCCCCGGGGCTTGCTTTTTTGTCTGTTTTCACTCTTCACAGAGGCAGAACAGAAGAACTTTATTTCATTACTTTAGTATTAATAAATATCACTTGTTCACCTGTCACAGGGTAATTAACGCTATTGCGCTGCGTGATACTCTATTAGAATTATTTGATTATAAATAATTTCTTATTTAACGATTGCAGGTACTGCGGCTTCGCCTTCAACCTTTACATAAACTACACCGGCAGGAACTGCGATTGTAGCTTCGCTTGAAGTGATGACTGTGTTAACCAATATCTGACCAAGAACGTTGCTGATAACAACTTTCTTACCTTCTGCACCCTTAACGATTACATTACCATTGATTACTGAAACTTCTACTTCTGAAACAGCGTTGATAGTTTCATTATCTGTAGCAACTTTATCAACAGTGCCTAAAGTCAGAATAGCAGCCTGATTCAATACCTGACCGAAGTCTGTAACACCTGTAGAGCCATTACCGTCGATGATATCACCCGTATTATGATTTCCGTTTGTGTTGAAGAACTTAGCAAGTACAGGTGTACCGTTTACGAAACGTAACCAAGCTCCTTCGAATGAGCCGACTGAAGAGAACTGACCGTCATTTGATTCCAGCAAGAAACCTTCTTCTTCCGTATCACCGACATAACGCAATGAGAAAGCAGCATTGTTATGAGTACCATCCAATACAACTGCGTCATAAACAATACCTTCCTGGTCTTTAGCAAGATAGTCAGGGATAATCAGGATATTTCCGTCAGCATCTGCACCTGTAATAGCATTTTCACCTCTCAATGTATAAGGAGCTTTCAGCACGAACAGTGAATCACCACGATGAACAGCTTCAACAAAAGCAAGACGAGTGTAATTGTCATACTGGAATTTGCTTGCAGCTTCTACCTTGTTGATAGAGTTCTGGATAGAGTCGTTCAGGTTAACCAGGAAGCGACCGCTTACATAACCCGGATACTCAACTTTATGATCACAGCTAGGATTTAATCCGTGAGTTGCACCATGAGCGTTTTCACCACAATAGTAATATGCTTTCACGCTATCAGCAGCAACAGCAAACAGATACTGAGGCATACGATCTTTTGATTTAGCCACATAATCAACATACAGACCTTCATGTTTTGTCTGAACAGATTTGTTCTCAACAGCCAGATAGTTCAGGATACCTGATTGTGAATCTTCATACAGATATTCGTTTCCTGAAAGAGAAGACAATGTAACAGACTTAGCCAGATTATTTACATATTCAGCATAAGCTGCATCTGCACTCAAAGATTTGTACAAAGGACGAGGATCTGAAGTCAAAGCAAATACATCAGAAGTTGTTCCGCATAACTGATCGATATAACTTTCGTTAGTACCCTGTTTGATAGCCATCTTACCGGCTGTCTTGTTATTGTTCAGGATGATTTCCTTCTTATCAGCTCCTGTCTTTGTCCATACGCTGTTTTGATTTACCAATGCATAATAAGGAGTACCGTCTACATTATTATTTTCTTTCAAATAGAAGATAGCCCATGTCAAACCATTCTTACCTGCCTGAATGTCAGCTTCGTCAGCAACAATATAACGATGCATGTGGTCAAGAGCCATATATTTATGGTCATTGTCGATCTTGTTTGCATCTTTTACTTTCACTGCATATACATCACGGCTCAACTGAGTTGCACCAGCTGTAGCGCTCGTATAACCATAAGCCTGAGCGCCTTCGATTAGGTGCAATTCATAGTAAGTCGGATCACCCGGAATACCTTTGATATAATTATCTGTTGCACTGATACCCAGGAACAAATTATTTACGTTTGCATTATAGTGCTGCAATGCATATACATTTTCAGCCAATACATCTTTAGCAATTACTGAATAACCAGCTGTATTAGGAGTTTCTACCTTTTCAAAATAAATAGTATCACCACAAGAGAAGAAGTTATTAACAGCAGGAGTTGCATGAACTGTACCGCTAGTAGTCATACCATTTGCATATTCATGGTTAATAATATAATATTTACCATTTCCAGCATCATAAAGTTGTCCTTCGAAACCAATAACTCCATATTCACGGTTTGTAATTTTAACTCTCGGAGTTTTGTTATAAGTAGGATCTGCATTGTCTTTATTCACAGTGCAACCTAACTGTTCGATAACCCACTGAGTTGCAGGCATACGTTTGAAGTCCTGATCAGCTTCCAGTACGTCATATACCAGATGACCACCCATATCGGCAACGATATAAGAACCGTCTGCACGTTTTTGAGTCAATGTTACATCGTTTGCATCCGGATTAGCTGTAGACAGACGAACCAGATATACGCCATTAGCAACTGTGGTACGAACTAACGGATTGTAAGTATTATCGAAAGTAACCTTCATCTTCATGTCTGCATTGTATTCAACTGCACCTGTACCAGGACCGTTATGATTGTCACAATTGAATGTTATATAAGCAGGGTTACCCGGATATCCGGCTGTTCCTAATGCATGGCTACTAGCAGAACATCTATAACCTTCTTTAGAAATAGCCATAAATTTAACTTCATCAGCATTGATACCGTAAGGAACGCTAACTGTCAGTACCTGAGACTGGTTACCCGGAGTAGCAAAGTTGATTGCAGCCAAAGCAACCGGAACGCCGGCAGCCTTATTAGACAGACAGTTTGCAACAGCAGGAGCAGCAGTACCATAAGCAACACCAGCATTGATTGTATTCAGATATTGAGCCGGAGTCAATGCAGCCAAAGCTGCCAGATTTGCTGCAACATCAGCAGGAAGAAGGCTCTTGTTAGGCATAGATGCATTCAGCGGTTCGATTACCAAGCTATCGTTTGTCGGATAGTAAGTTACCTTGAAATGGAAACGAGCTTTTGTAGCATCAATCTCTGCTGTGTTTGCAAAAGTAGCATCTTCCAACTTCAAACCATTGTAATTGCTGGTAGTTGCACCTTCATGATAAGTTGTAGAGACGCGCAGATACTTGTCTGTAGTCCTATCTTTTCTGAACAGAATGCCATAACCTGCATATACAGAAGGCTGACCAGCTGTAATAACATTGCTACCTTCAGCATTGCTATAATTATCACGGCTTAAAGCAGCCACCTGAGTATCTTCTGCTACATAATCGGAAGCATCCAACGGATTGCTTGTCATAGTAACATTGAATAAGAACTTAGCTAACTTTCCGGCTAGGTTTGATGCATTATTTCCGGCAGCAGGAGGAAATGATTTATAAGAAGCATCAGCATCAATCATAGAATTGATTTCAGCAGCGCTCAATACCTTTGCTCCGGCAATTACCGGTTGGAAAGAGATTATATTCTGCAAACCAGAAGCATCTACTTTAGCTAAATCCTGAGGTGCGCTTACCAGAACTACTTCATTGTTTGCATTCAAAGCCATTGCCATGACTCTTTTTGTTCTATGGTAATAAGAATAAACCAGATGATTGTCAAAACGAGTATCACCGTTGTCATCATTTGAATACCAAGTCCACATGTCATTGCAACCATCCAAAATAGTAGCTTCAGTATTACGAACGGCTGCTGCAGCATCTGCTGCTGTCAATTGAACAGCTCTGGTATGATCGAAAGTCAATGCATAACCTGTTTCCTTATTAATAAAGGTATAGTTATGACCGCTCACAGCATCTTCATCAAATTTGATTTTCCAAAGAGAGTGAGTCAAAGCTGCATCCTCGATTTTTTTTGCTTCCAGATGTAATGCACCCGTAGAATAATCACGTTCCATAGTCAGGACAGTAGTAGCAGAACCTAATGGAGCAACGCCTTCTTCTCCTTGTTCCATACCGTGATTAATCACCAACTGGTACCATTTGTCTGATTCGATTTTGTTTACACCGTCACAATGTATAGAAGTGACTGCACTTTTAACCATGTCGGTACGGTAAGGTATTTCACCATTTCCGGCATGATTCTGTTGAGCAGTTACCCCTACTGTTGCGGCCAGCAGAAAGCCAGCCATCAAAGTAGAAAACTTTTTGTTCATAATCAATAAATTTAATATTAATAATAGTGTTATAAAAGTCCATTTCACGGATCCGTTCAGAGACTGTCAAATGTTAAATGACGAGTTTAAACGTTCCTTTTTTCTAGTCATTTACAAGTGCGTGTTTTGACTTCATACTGGAAAGGTCGAATTTTGTACTAACTTTGTTATTCTGTTGATAAGAAAGGATATAGAGAAAGAAAAAAATATAGGGAAAAAGAGTGGTGGTTAAAAAGATTGTTGTAATTTTGTGACTAGAAAAAAGGAACCTTTAAATTAGTCAGTCCTTTTTCGCACTTCACGTTTTATATTTCAATAGCTACATAGTCATCTCCGTCTTTAATCCGTTAGAGAAATATTAAATGTCTTATATATAATGTACATGCGCGTACATTAATATTATTATTTATCGGAAGCAAAAAATCCATACTATTACGGCTTTTTCCATTTTCAAGCACAAAAATCCAAGAAATCCGATCTTTCGGAGAACGTAAGCGCACCTGTTTTTCATTCCGCAACCAGACAACTTCTGTATCTTATATTAGGATACCATATTCTCATATATTATGATACAACATTCGTATAATATATGAGAATTGAGTATCACAATATATGATATTTCTGCATCTATACGGATAGATCATTCAGTAGTCCGTAACAGACTATGAATCAATCTCTATCCAAATCATAATACTCCATATATTCGTCATACTGCGGCTCTTCGGTAATGCCTTGGGCAAGGAACAGCTTTTTGATATATGCCTGCTCTTTCGGCCTGACCAGGCGCTTCTTTTGTTTACAGCGGTAATAGGTATTACGTCCCAGATGGGCAATAAGCTGCGATTTGATAGTCTCGGCCTTTCGTAAAGGGATATCATCGAACAGGCAGGTTATGCCTCTGGCGAACCGCTGCGGTTGGTCGAGCAGGAAGAAAGGACACTCTTCGCCGGTGAGAGATGCAAGGTGCCCCGGATTGATAATATATACACCTCCGCGCGTTTGAGGAACACGAAGCCATACCTGATGCCGAAGGCAGGTATCACGACGCACGCATTTCTCGTTGAGACAATGGGCAAAACTACCCGGGAATTCATTATAATCGAAATCTGGTTTCATAACAAGCAGTAGTTTATTGGTTACATTGATTTACAAAGATACCATTTTATATGACCTGATACGTAAAGCTGTTTCAAAATTTATCATTATCTTCGCCTTCAAATAATGTAAAAGCCATGAGAAAATCAATCATCCTTTTCATATTTCTGCATACCTTGTCTTACGCCTTCCCTATCTATTTCAAACATATCGGGATGAAAGAAGGACTTTCGCAACTCTCCGTCATGTCTATCTATCAGGATGAACTGGGCCGTATGTGGTTCGGGACGGAAGAAGGGCTAAGCGTTTTCGACGGTGTTCACGTGACTTCATATAAACCGACATTAAAGAATGAATACGGGAAGGATACACCCGTCGGTAACAGCATCGACTTCATAACCGGAGACAACCAGGGGAATATTTATTTCAATTCGGATAATTCCCTGGTACGATACAACCTGCGCTCCCAGCAGTTTTCCTGCCTGAAACAAGCATGGGTGAATGCGATCGCTTTCAGCGGCGAACAACTTTGGGTGAACGCGTCCGATTCTATCTTTGTCTGGGATACACAGACGGAAGAACTTCGTTTCCGCTTCAAACTGGAACTCTCCAACCAACATGCAACCTGTATCATGGTCGATTCCCAAAAACGCTGCTGGATAGGGACCAATTCAGGATTATATATGAAAGAGGAAGACAAGCCCCTTGCCTATATCATTCCTAGTGAAGATATTTATGCCTTATACGAAGATTCACATAGGAACCTATGGATATCCGCCCGTATGAACGGACTTTACAAACGGGAACCGTCGGGTAATTTCAAACGCTACCGCTTCGATCCGCACAACGATAACAATATATCCAGCAACCAGGTAAGGGGAATCGTTGAAGACAACTCCGGTAACCTTTGGATAGGGACCTTCACCGGACTAAACAAATATAATCCCTACAATGATCATTTCCAGGTATATACCCGCGACAACCTTCCCGGAAGCCTCGCCCACTCCTCCGTTTTCCCAGTTTACAAAGACCGGCAGGGAAGCATCTGGCTGGGTACTTATTACGGGGGTGTCCACTATTTCAATCCTGAAATGGATCTTTTCACGATTTATACGGCAGACAAAACAAGGAAAGACTGCATCAGTTTCCCTTTTGTCGGGCATATGACGGAAGATAAAGACGATAATATCTGGATCTGCACCGAAGGCGGCGGGCTAAACCTCTTCGACCGGAAAAAGAAAACATTTACCTATTTCATGGCCGATCCCGACAGAAACTCTATCGCTCATGACAATCTGAAATCTATTGCCTACAGTGCCAACCGCAATAAGCTTTACATCGGTACCCACACCGGCGGACTATCCATATTCGATATCCCGAAGAAACGGTTCCGGAATCCTTATTTCGAAGACCCTTCGTATGCCGTAAAAGCCGGCGACCGTATCAATCAGATGGCCATCTGGAAAGACAAATATCTGGTACTCCTGACGCAATGGGGATGCGTCAAAATGGATCTCGATACCGAAAAGATCACCCCTACTTTCGAAGGAGGTAAGCAATACGGTAATCATTGTTTCCTGATCGACTCGCAGGATTATATATGGATAACAACAGGAAGAATCATCAACAAGATCAACCTGAATAACCAGGAAGACAGGACTGTCTTCCGTTGCGGCGAAAACGGATTGGGAAACCAGCCGGTATCTGCCATCTATGAGGACAAAAAAGGACGTATCTTCTTCGGGACGCTCGGAGCCGGGCTCTATCTGTATGATGAGAAGAGCCATACTTTCAGCGGATATACCACCGAAAACAGTATGATCCTGAGCAACTATTGCTACGACATCAAAGAATCGATACAAGGTTACCTGATCATATCCGGTGATAAAGGACTCTCTTTCCTGGACCCGGAACAACAGTTATTTAAGGTGGTAGAACTGGGCACCGCACTTCCTGTTTCCGGAATCAACAAAGGATGCGGCCTGCTGGTCAGCCCGAACGGCGAAATCTTTGTGGGAGGGATAGACGGTTTAAGTACGTTCTTCGAACAGGACTTGTTCCGGCCAGCAAAAGACTACCGGTTATATTTCTCCGAATTATATATCAACAATGAATTAGTTAATCCTTCCGACCGTTCACGGGTTCTCTCCGACGCTTTGCCTTATACGCAGGAAATAGAGTTGAACCACAATCAGAACAACCTCATCATCTCGTTCAACTCGAACAACTATATCAATACGTTGAAAGAGACGGCTTACGAATACATGCTGGAAGGCTTCGACAACAAATGGATCAGCAATACCGACAACAGCATCCAGTACACGAACCTCAATCCGGGCAAATACACCCTGGTCGTGCGTGAGAAACAATACGACACAAAGATCGAACCACAAACGATCCGGATGGGCATCACGATCCATTCCCCGCTCTATGCCACACCGTTATTTTATCTCTTATACGTGCTGGTCGGCGGCGGGTTGATCTACGGTTTCTTCCGCTTCAAACAGTCACAGTTGCTGCTCAGAACTTCATTGGAGTTTGAACGAAAAGAAAAAGAGAGGATCGAAGAACTGAACCAGGCTAAACTACAGTTCTTTTCAAACATCTCGCATGAGTTCCGGACACCGCTCACCCTAATCATTTCGCAGATCGAACTCTTGCTGCAAAGCAGTTCGGTAGCCCCATCCACCTACAACAAACTGCTGAAGATATACAGGAATACGCACAATATGCGGATGCTGATCAGTGAGTTGCTGGATTTCCGCAAACTGGAACAAGGCCATGTGAAACTGAAAGTATACGAACAAAACATTATCCCTTTCCTGAAAGAGATCTATCTCTCTTTTTACGAATATGCTTCCAGCCGTTCGGTGACTTATCAGTTCACCTCTGGAGCGGAAGATATCGAATGCTGGTTCGACCCCAAACAGATGCAGAAGGTATTCTACAACCTGTTGTCGAACGCATTCAAATATTCAAAACCGGGTGCAGCCATCGAAATGGTCGTCGAAGAGAATGACCAGGCGATCATCATAAAAATCATAGACAACGGTATCGGTATCAGCAAAGAAGATATCGACAAGATATTCGACCGTTTCTACCAGGCAGGAAATAATTCATCGGGAATATCGCAACCGAGCACAGGTATCGGCCTGTCACTAACCAAGAGCATCATCGGGTTGCATCATGGAAAAATACAAGTAGAAAGTACGCCGGGATACGGAAGCATATTCATCGTGCATCTGCCGAAGGGCCGAAGCCATTTCAAAGAAGGTGAATGCCAGTTTGTGCAACCGGAGAAAGAGATGATCCGCAACGAGATACTGCCGGAAAGTCTGACTCAGGAAATTCCCGAAAGTACCTCCGAATTATCGCTGGCCGAGACGGATGCTACTTACACCGTTCTGCTGGTCGATGACAACGAAGAACTGCTCCAGATACTGAACTCACTGTTTTCGCCGGTTTATAATGTCTTACTGGCACGGAACGGAAAAGAGGGACTGGAGATCACACGTTCCCAAAAGCCGGATATCATCGTCAGCGACATCATGATGCCTGAAATGTCGGGAACCGAAATGTGCCTGAAGATCAAGAACGATTTCGACATCTGTCATATACCGGTCATCCTGTTGACAGCGCTCGGTTCGGCAGAGCAAAGCATAGAAGGTTTGCAGCGGGGAGCCGACGATTATATCAGCAAGCCGTTCAATGCCAAAGTGCTGCTTGCCCGTTGCAACAACCTGGTGCGCAACCGTATTATCCTGCAAAAGAAGTTCAACGAGCAAAGGGATTTCGATACGCAATCGCTGGCCAGCAACCCGATTGACCAAAAGTTTATGGACACGGTAAACCGAATCGTAGAAGAAAACCTGAGTAATATGGAATTCGACATGAATACCCTGGCTAAAGAACTAGGATTGAGCCGCAGCTCGCTTTATGCCAAGTTCAAGGCCCTGACCGGAATGACACCGAACGATTTCGTCCTGAATTGTAAACTGAAGCGGGCCGCCACCTTATTGATAACCCGTCAGGATTTGCAGATTGCCGAGATCTCCGACATGCTGGGTTTTGGTTCCCCTCGTTATTTCACCCGTTGCTTCAAAGCACAGTTCGATACGACACCGGCGGAATACAAGAAAAAAACACCTTAAGGACCAGATTATGCATAAGTACAACACTTTTATGGACGACTTTCTGTGATATAACACATTTTTATGGACGACTTTTTGCCACAATATAGATAAGCATTTTATCTATTATCTATATTTATGCGACAAAAGTTTATTTAATTGAAGTTTATCTGATGCAATTAGGTTTATAATCTCACTAAAAATTAAACAGATAAGATTCCAAAGTGACATCTTCGAAACCAATAGCAGGGTTTTGAATAATTATCTTTTTTTTAATCCGAAACTTACAAGTCGAAACTGATGACGTCGAAACACCCATTAAAGCTGCAATATAAGATCTACTCAATTTTAGTCTTAATAAACAACATATATGTAAATCATGTCGCGTAAGATCCGGATGTGTTTTGGCGAGTCGCGACAAGTAATTTTTTAACCCCCAATCAATCCATCGTTCAATATACCACCATTCCTCTTCATCAATATATAATACCTTTTTAACAGGTGACTCAGATAGTCCGAAATACCACAGTAACCGATCTGATAATTTTTTCTTCAATGCATTATTATTCATAAGGTCAACATTAATTAGACAAGCACAAAAATAAAAAATGCAAAAAAGGATTACTTTGCAATAAACGACTAATTATTTGCATAATACGGCATTCAGCAAGCCTATAGTATAAAAAATCGGTACAGATATATTAAAAAAGCTATAGACAGTACAAATTTCAAGAGTTACCACCAAACTTGTTGTTCATTTTGATATACAAAAATACGTTCTTGCTTGCCCCGTGTATGATTCCGTAATATTAAAAGCGCATTATCCGGAACGGAATCAAAATACAACATTCTTTCTTCTGCTTTTTGCTTTCCTAAGGATTTCCAACCAGCCTGATCCCAAAAGAACAATTCATACATTTCTCCGTAATGTATTGCATTATCATCGCTTCGAGGGACACAACGTACACGATCGACAATCGTTTTTCTCTCAAGATCTAATCCAACCCAACCACTATCAGGCTTCTCTGCATGAAAAATAGTCAACCAATCTCCATCAAAAGCTTTTTCTCTAGCCATATCCGGATTATTTTGATATATTTTCTCAGACCCGATAACTTTACCTTTTACTATACTATCACTATTTTCCTTATAAAACTGCAATTCTGCGATATTACAATAACCATTACTACTTGAATAATAACGCCAATACCTATATTTTTGACTTGGAGACAATTTAATTAAATCCGGATAAGAAAAATCATTTATCTTGTACAGCAATTCATATCGATTAAAATTCTTATCATTCGAAGCATGAATTTCTCCACCGATAATTCGAGACTCCACATTTGCGACACCCGAGCTTTTGGGATATTTACGATGCAAGCAAACCTGATGCGTTTTTGACTTATCAGCACTAAAATAATGTAAATCTCCATTCTTTTCTACCGAAAACGGGGGAGATACCGGTATTAAATGTGTACCATCATATCCCCATACCAGATAAACAATATCTCTACCTACTTTTTGAAATTCGGCCCGATTCCCATTTACAATTCCCAGATCAAGTACAGTCCATGACTGATTATCAAAAACAGACAAATAAACATATTTATCTTTGAGTTTTTGAGTGAGTAATTGTACGGACAAATCACTGGTTTTCATATATTCATCCGTTACATCCTGTTCAAATATTTCAAAAAAAGGATGTGTATAAACTGCATCTTTTAAGTAACGGACAATTTTATCATTGGCTACATAACTAATTCTATAGACCTTCGGGATAGGGTCATAAGGAAAAAAAACATCTCCAGGGTTAGAGGTTAATCCCCAACTGAAAGGCATAAAAATTCCATTCTCACTCAAAAATGTATACCAGGCATGACTTCCCTCCTTTCTTCCCCATTGTGGAATATAATCCATTGCAATCGGAAGACCATGACTTCTTAACACCATGGTTGCCAACGTTGCAGATCCAAAACAATCCCCATAAGCAGCTTTATAAATTGATGAATTCAAGAAAGGAACTCCTTCCGGTTTTTTAGTAGCAGCTTCTTTTGTTCCCCAAAAGGAAGCGGACAATTCTCTATTTATCTGAGCTGCGGCATTATATGAAGAAAATTTTAATAAATCATAAGGTAATCGGGGATTGAGTGCTTTATTAAACCGTACAGATAAAGTATCTCTCCAATCATCTAATTGCTGATATTCAAAACATTTATAAGGAAGTATAAATTCACAAAACTGATCGAAAGTAACATACTCAAGTCGCTGTCCATTTTTCCACCAGTCAAAAGCCTGATCAATATTACGTATCAAGTAGTCGGCTGTAATTATCTTAATATCCTCTTCTTCTTGAAAAGATACTTTCAAATAATTATGAGCCAACTCTTTTATCTTCTCATTCTTATAACCGACAGTGGTATCCATATTTAATATAAAATCCAACTCTTTATAATAATTTTGAATGGTATCCCCTGTATACGAACGGTGTCCCGGCATATTCTCTATAAGAAAAACAGCCGCTTTCAACTTCAATGAATTAGTATCCTTTTCGTAATGCTCAAGCACTTTTTCTAATTCGGCTCTATTCTCTCTGGCCATAGATAAAGCTTGTTCCAATTTAGTATTAGTACAAGACAACATCACTCCTGTAAGCAATAAGAAACGAATCAATATTATTTTATATACCTTTGTCAACATATTCTTTCATTTCATCTATTATACATTGAACCTTAAAAGAGGGAACCTTTATTGTTTTATGTGTAATCCTATTTGCAAACTCATACGCTTTTTCTTTTTCACCAATTTTATCATATAAATGTACCAACTGATATAAAGGAATAAAACGATTAGGACACATATTCGAAGCTAATATTAAGCATTCTTCTGCTTTCTCAAATTCCCCCTTTTGCAAATAGCAGTCAGCAAATAATAATTGTATATCATAATCATTCCAATAACGAATACATTCTGTTAACACTTCGATACTCTCATCATAATGTCCAACAAAATGCAATTCAGCTGCATAATTATATAAAAACAAACTATTTGCGCCAAGCTCTTCTTTTAACTCCTCATAAAACGGTAACATTTGCTCTGTTTCACCACGAAGAGAACGATCTACGACCTTTTTCCACTTCATTTCGGCAATTGTATATTGTAATAATAAAAGCATTAGATATAAAGCTCCTCCTGCTGCAAACCTTCGAATATAAGATGTTCTAAATTTTAAATTGCTATGATGTTCTATAGCAATAATCGAAAGAGCAAATCCCAGAATAGCCCATGTCATTGAGTATTTTAATGGATAAGAGAAGCAGGCACATATAGCAATGGCTATAATACATTCAAATGCAGGGTACTTTATCGGATTTAAATTTTTCTTATATATAGATATTCCCCCAATAATCAAAAGTAATAATACAAATAAGCCCAAGCTTCCATATTCTACTCCTATTTTTAGAAATTCATTAAAGGGATAATTAACATTATCTGCCAATTGAGAAAATTGGCTACTCGGATTTAAATGAAAATACTCAGCTTGGTAAAGCATATATTGGGTTTGAAAGGCTCCTCCCCCATGACCGACCAAAGGAGAATCCTTAATCATCTCCCATACAACCCGCCAAATCAATAAACGCCCATCCGCCGAATCTTTTTTCAAAAAATATAAACCGACAAATAGAGTTATCAAAAAGAGTATTACCGCATAGGCTAATAGAGCTTTATTCCATCTTGTTAGTTTTTGATGTAAATAGAAGATATAAAAATGTACTATTAATACTCCCATCAAAGCCAATATACCAGTGCGAGATTCAGAAAGAAATATAGCACAACTGGATATTATAAAAAAAGAATATCCAGCAATTCTCCAAGGATGAGAAATCGTCCTTAACAAAAACAAAGAAAAAGGAGATAGAACCGATAAACAAATTGCAAAACCAGCCGGATTATCAAAAGTACCAGTCATCTTATATTCAACAGAATAAGTTGGTAAAATATAAAAAAATTGCACTATACCTAATAATGCTTCTACAAATCCAATTATAGACAATCCACTATAAATAAAAAATATATTTAAAGAAAGTTTTTTCTTCAAATTCACCACAATATTCCCCGATAATAAAACAATTATTACACCATAAAACAATTCACTAAAAAGATCAATTATACCACCACAAAGAATTAATAATAATATAAACAAGAAAAAAACATCTACACATTTTACAACACTTCTATGCTAATACAATATGAACGCATTAAATAGTAATACAAATAATAACCATAATGACTGTATTGTACAATACTTTTCTACAAAATAATCTGACACCAAAAATATACTACCTGTCATAGCTATCAAAAATAACAATATATTCAAATATGCTATCATACTATCTTACTTATTGCTTTTTACAAATATATTCCAATTTGAAATAAAAGCATTCTGAAAACAAATACATTCAGAATGCTTCTATAAATGGAATCAGATTAAATTTAAGACATATAGCTTACAAGTTCAATTCTGCCTTTAACTTCCAATAAGTTTCTAATTCACGTTGTAAGATTTCTTCTTTTGTAAGTTGAGCAAAATTGACTTTAGCAATAGGATTAGAAGTTTGTACATTTTCTTTATAAGAAATACAAATCTCATCTCCCAATGTAAGTTCTGAAGAATACCAGGTATAAGAATACATATTTTCATCCATACCGCCAAAATTTATTTTAAAAACTCCCTCTTTATTTGTCAAGAGTATATTTATACATCCATTTTTTATACTTTCAGCCGAAACTTTTTCTTTATTAATCTGCAATAAAAATCCTTTCATATTAATCCTTCCTTTTTTAATTTAGCTTCTAGTGTTCTGAATATTTCCATTTTTGTTATAGGTTTTACAACCTCTATATCCTCCTTACAGAAGGGGATAGACGGTTCATCTATTTCCACAAATTTCATAAGAAAATCATCACCTAAAGATATTTTTTCCCAATTATGCCAAATACTTTTTTGGGAAGATTCATAATCAAAAACATCTGTATATATACGACAATCTCCTTTATTATCAAATAGATGAATTGTTAAAAGACCATCATTTACAGCTACTATTTTTTTATTGCCATTATGTATTATTTCAAACCCTTTCATGTTTTTTTGCATTTCTCACATTCTTTTCTTACACAATATCAATTACATCCCTTACTAGAACCAGGCCAATCTCCATAGGATAAACAAAATTGTAAACAATGAGCACATGCATCATAAAATGAAGGTATACATTTCCTAAACTGCTCCTGACAATACTGATAAGTATCATCTGTATAGTTCTTTTTACATACAACCACCTCATACATCAAAATACCTGCAACAATAACTGTTGCAACACTTGCAACAATTTCTCCAGCAAAAGTTGGTTCACCAACGGCTATTGCCCAAGTCGCTGCTAAAAAGCTACGGCATTTATCACCAAGACTACCTCCTTCACTTTTTGTTTTTATTCTTGCATACTTATTATAGGGAGTTACAAGCATAATGCCCTGTTTTTCAAGATTATTTATTTCTATTATACAATAATAAAGTACTGCCGTAACTCTTAATAATCTTTCCTGCTGAATTTCAGGTACTGAAGAATGTATTTCTTTAGTGACTGAGATTAACCTATTAAGTAAGTCTTCATTAGACTTACTTCTTTGACATTCATCTATAATTTTCTCGATAAATTCTATTTGCAAACTTGTCAAATTACGTATTTTATCAGAAAAAACAGTTGGGTCAATTTGCATCTGTTCTATTGATATACTACTTTTAGTCATTGTTTGACTTGCATTATACCAGTCTTTATAAAACTGTTTTTTAAATGCTGGCGAATTATCCGCTTTTGAATAATCGACCCTCATATTGTTCAGATTCTGTACAGTAACATGAATTTCGTTTGCAACAGCCTTTGCATATTCTTCTACATGTACGGGGAAATTATTTTCCTCATTCGTTGTTGTTCCTAAAAAAGAATCTTCCATAGAACAACTTTGTATCATAAAAGACACAATCAACAAAATTACACAACAAATAATGTTCTTCATAATGATAAATATTAAAAGTTTACTTTTTTGAATTTGCTATTACAGTTATATGAAATATAGGGATATTAATCGCATTTGAATTAATAAATACATCTCTATATATCTCTTCAGAACTATTAGCTGTAAAACTAAATTTTAAAACAATAGAATCGTGTCTATTTATAAACAACTTATCTTTTGTCATATAATTCAATTGCTCTAAACAAGAACAACTTGTATGTATAGCAAATATTTCCAATGGTTTATTCCCTTTATTAAATATAGGAATATCAAACGAAACACTTTTACTGACTTCACAATCATATAAATATACAAGATTCTTATTTATCTCGATTGTAGGTTCATTCTCAATATCAAAATTAGGATCTATTACTCTCTTTGCCGTCACAAATTCTTGTTTATATAAATCTAAATTATAAGAAGATTCAAACTTCAACATTTTTTTTGCTACATATTGTGCTTGAAGTGTATCATTTTCTTTCAATTCTCCCATTAGTTGTAAATATTCAGTATATGGATAATGCAAAGAGTTTGAAATTTTTTGCAATTCAGATTTTATATATACACCTTGCTTTAAAAGATTCTTATGTAGTAAAGTACTATCCAACAATGATACAACTTCGGTCTTACTAATATTAAACCTATTAGGCCAATGATATTCAGTTATTTTTCTATTCTCTAATGCTAACTGCGTATATAAAAATGTTTCCTTAGCTGCACCAGGTATTAAATCAATCAGTTTTCCATTCGAAGAAAAAACACAAGTTAAAGGAATAGATACAGGGCATAACCATTTCAAATACCATTCGTTTTCTAAAGATCTTATGTTCACAAAATTATAAATAGATTTATTAAGCAAATATTTATAATCATTATGCAAATACGAACTATATTCTTTAGATAATTCTTGACAAGAATCAACTAATACAATACAAAAAGGTTTATTACTTCTTTTTGCAATACAAGAAATATCATCCAATGATTTATCCATATATGTTTCAACACTTATATTACGACATCCCTGCATGCATAAACAAGTAAGAATCAGGATTGGTAGTTTTAACATTACAAATAATATACATTGTTTTTTCATATCTTACAAAAGTCATTAATCATTTCACAATCTAGGACAAATATAAATAAAGTTATTTAAATCATATCATTTACCAGATAGACAAACATCTATCACACACAAAGAATAACACATTAAAAAACAACATAGTAGAGTTAAAGTTAAAAAAAGACATAGACAATGAAAGTATTCCCCCCTGAGTTTTATTGATTTCTCTCAACTTCTAGCGCAAATATAACCCTCATTGATTCAATAGCGCAATTCATCAGACATTAAAAAATGATTCTAACAAAATCAAAGACTAAGCAAATATGATTCCAATGATATATTCCTTATACTTGTATTCTGAGCGTCTATTTTTCTTTTGACTCTAAATTTATAGGTTGATACAGTCGAAGGAGATATCCCCATTAAAGATGCCATATGAAAACGACGTAGTTTTAATCTCATTAAACAACAGATATGCAATTCTGTTGTGGAAAGATTCGGATGAACTTTTCCTAACCGCAAAAAAAATCCTCCAAGAACATAATCCACCCAACGTTCAATATAAGTCCATTCTTCCATGCTTATATAGGATACTTTCTCTTTTTTTGAGTTCGATAGACCAAAGTACCATAATAACCGTTCACATAATTTTTTCTTCAATGTATTATCCATAAGATTAATCGATTTATTAATTTTCCAGCCAAAAACCCTTGAGCATACCAAGGAGTTTTTTTAATTCCTTTCTTATATAGACTTTAAAAATCCATATTTGTCCTCAGTTTATGAGCAGAAATATTCATATTTAACATTTATACATATTAGAGCTTTTACTCAAAACAAATTCTATCGACAAATCATAAATAAAAAAGGCGGAAAATATCCGCCCTTTACTTTTACTTTTACTCTTACTTCTATTTCTTCTTCTGATAATAACGAACCCAGTCGACCTTCATCTCGACCGGAAGATCTTCCGGGTCGACAGGACCGACCCAGGGGCCACCCAACTGCATATCGATTAACAGATAATAGGGTTTGTCAAATGGGAATTGACCTTCTTTATCGGTTTCTATGCGGGGATATGAAAAGTTACGTACATCATTTATAAAGAAAACGAGGCTATCCGGATACATTTCTACCGCATATACATTATAACCTGCCGGATCGATGGGCCCGGTGCTTCCCTGAGGCGGGTCTTTCTTGATATTCAGGTTATGCGTATAAGTAGAATGAACTGTCTGATAAGCGATGCTATCATAATTCAGATGCTCCATGATATCTATCTCGCCACCCGACGGCCAGGGATACTTCGCTTCTTCAAACGGTTTTAGCCAGATGGCTGGCCATGCCCCGGTGGCACATCCCAGCTGTGCTTTTATCTCTAACCGGCCTCCATGGAAAGCACGCTTATATTTGGTATAGATGCCTCCGGTAATGTAAGGAACCGTATCTGTCGAGCGGTCCGGATTGATTAAACCTTTCAAAACAAGATTACCGTCAACCAAATCATAACAGAGTTCACTGTCAGACATATATTTTGCCCACTCCGGTGCCCAACGGGGAATTTTCGACCAGTTTGTCGTATCCAACCCGTTTGCCTGGTCAAAGTTTTCCTCCCAGACCAACTGCCATTCATCAGCCGGTCTCGTATTGCAGGCAGCCATCATCAGAATGACAGCTGCCCCGCATATCCATTTCATACCTTTTCTCATAAAAGAATATTATTTCGATTCTAACTCCTTCTTACGTTTCAACGCTTCCATAAAATAGTAATCGGCATAGTTCAACGGAACATCTATTTCCGAGTTATGAGGAATACTGCCCACGGAATGCATCAGGAGAAAGTTTCCGTTCGTTCCCAGGGCAGCCCGGTAAGCCGGAGAGCCCAGCGAAGTCATGATACTGTCAGCATACGTCTTATACGCTACGGCATCTTCCACATCCATCGTACTGATTTCATACAATGCGGAAGCAATACAGGAAGCAGTTGAAACATCACGCGGCTCATTCGGAATGTTCGGTGCATCCATATCCCAATAAGGGATCAGGTCAGCCGGCATTGCCTTATGATTCTTCATGAAGTTGAATGTTTTCAACGCCTGGTCCAGATATTTGCGATCACCGGTTTCACGATAGCAAACAACGAATCCGTAAATAGCCCACGCCTGTCCGCGGCTCCAGGCCGATTCATGCGCATATCCTTGTGCGGTATGGCGGTTACGAACAGAACCGTCTTTCAGACTATAATCGATGACATGGTAACAGCTGCCGTCCGGACGGAAATGTTCCTGCAACGTACGGTCTGCATGCGCAATCGCTATGTTATAAAAAGAAGAATCACCGGACAGACGGGTCGCTTCGAACATCAGCTCCAGGTTCATCATATTGTCGATAATCACCGGACATTCCCAACCGCGTTCCGACTGCCATCCTTTATCCACATTCCATGACTGGATTACCTGGGGAGCTTCACGGAAACGGGTCGATAATGACTTGGCGGCCTGTACCATCACATCTTTATAAGACGGATCGGCCGTCAGACGCAAACCGTTACCGAAGCTGCAATTGATAATGAACCCGATGTCATGATGCCAGGTCAGATTCTTGGCTTCTTCTATGGCCCATGTATATTTCTGAGCGAGCGGAAGCAAGGCCGTATCGCCCGTCAGTTCATACAGATACCACACCGAGCCGGGGAAGAACCCACTGCGCCAGTCTCCATAGCCGCAATAATAAACTGAGCTATCCTTTTTCAGCGTCACAGGATTCAGGCATTTGCCACTGGCTTCAATGACTTCTATCTCGTTACCGAGCTGTGCACGGGCGAAATCGATATTCTCGTCAATAAAACTCTTTTCTACTGTTTTAGGTGTTCCCCCGCAAGAGATCAGGAATGCGGAGAACGCTAAAGCGATCCAATTTTTCATTCTTCTTTTATTTATTGTTTTGTTTAATTGTAAATGTGTAAGTCCCGGATTTCACCATTTTTCCGGCATTCAAAGAGAGGCGATAGATTTCTTTTCCCCATACATTGGATAAACGCGGGTCATCCAACGCAACTGTCTCTACAGACGGGGTGAAAGTATTTTTATCATACAGCAATTCTACCTTTTCTCCGTTTACATCTATCCGGACGATTCCTTCCGAAGAAACATCTATCTTACCCCAGGTCAGGAAATTGACTTGATTCGGTTCTTTCAACTCTTTCAGGGTAAATGAATCCTGAATCTTCACTTCGCCCTTATTCTTATTTAATGTATATGAGCGAATCCATTTGTCCACCCCGGCTTCTTCAGGATAAGCGGTAGCAATATTAGCGGTAAAAGTCATCCGCTTCGGGTCGAAAGAAGTCGCAGTCGCTTTATACCGGGAACCAAACGACTGGGGTACTCCATTTATCATCGGCAGGTTATGATAGTTGCTCTGCATTGTCCAGATCGTATACCGTTCGTTACTGAATGTCTGGCGGGTATAAGTGCCGACACCGGCATCGATAAATACCGGAGTCGTATTTGAATACAAAGAAAAAGTTCCGGCATCATTATGATTATGGCTTTCATTGTTATATCCACCTTTCGCAGCCAGGAAGAAACCGGCTTTGTTCGTCATATAACAAAATTCCGTTTCAGGATACCAGGTATAAGCCGGAGACTGATACGAAGGCTCCGCCTCTCCCATCTCCTTTGCATACAGGAGACTTTGTAAGGTACGGAACATATCTCTCCCGGAAGAAAGCGATTTTCTGGTTGACAGGCTGTTCAGATAAGCGGCATACTGCATCATCACATCACTGCCTACCGCCTTTCCGTAGCGGAAAATAATCGGGGCATCTCCGCCACCTTTTGCCGAGGCATCCGCGAAGTTAACCACCCAGCCATTCCCTACATAAGAGCGGGCAATATATTCACCCATATTTTTGATAATCGGCTGATCGAACAAACTGATCTTTCCACCGGTTCCGTCGTACAATAATTGCAGATAATCATACATCTTTCCCGCAGCATGTCCCCAATAAGAAGGACCTTCTTCACAGGCTCCGTCCGAATGGGTATAGTTGATGAACTTATCGACAGAAACCATTGTACGATGAACGGCTTCTGCCAGTTTCTCTTTATCGTTTTCCAACAGTAGGAAACATTGCAGTACATTAAAGTTACACCACGGATTCCAGTTGTTGACCAGTGTTCCGGGTTTGTAATTGAAGGCCATCCACCAGAAACGGTCTTCTTTCATATAAGTATCCAATATTCTTTTCTGTAACTCATGGCGCAGGCGCTCGGAAATAACAGGATTTACTTTATCAAACTCTGCATGGAAGAAATAATAGGTCCAGGACAATAAGGAACCCAGGTCGCCGGCAGTCAGGTCGATCACATCTTCTTTATAATCGGGTAAAGAACGTTTTGAATGCTGTGCGCTTAAATGCGCCGACAATGCCCAGGAAGTCATCTCGCAGGACTGAAAGACACCATTGATCAGCTGATCGATAAAGCGGCCCTTTCCTTCTGCCAGTTCAGCCATCACCAAGTCGGCTATGGCTCCGTTATTACTGCCGAAAGGATCTTCCATGATTCGCCGGTTTCCGCTGCGTTCATATTCGATATAGTCGGTTGCTTTAACAACTTTCCATTCATAACCCAAACGTTTCTCTCCTTGTTTGATGTAATCATTCCTGTAATCTCCCAAAAATTGCTCCCAGGCAGTGCGATCGGTATAATCCGGATAAGGAACCCATTTCCGGTCCATCAATAAAACGGATTTCAATTCAGATATATCTGCCGCCTTTTGCAGCAGATCACGTTCGACATAAGCATTTGCAGATGCTATTATTCCGAATAGCAGGCAAAATAAGGTTAAACATTTCTGTGTTCTCATGATACTATTATTTGCTTTGAACACAAAAGTAGAAAGATTGTCCATAACAGAGGCGCCTATTTATCCATTTCATATGCACTTATCGTCCAAGGACACAGATTAAAACAGGTGAAAAGGTTCTTTTTATTTCATTGTAAATAAAGGTATGTATTAGTCTGTTAAGGTTTTTGATACCACTTTTGCAGTAAACTGCTTTCACATATATTAAGGCATAACTTAGTTCTAATGGAACTCCAATCATACCGATGCAAATATATATGTTATTAATGTTAATGAGTGTATTAATTTATCCATTTAATATGCACTAATAGTCCAACGCTTATTTGTAAAAAACGAGAACTCCCCTATTTTAAAGCCCTTGTATATTTAGCCTCCGGATAAGAATGTTAACTATATTCAATAATAATAACAGTAATGATTTAATCATTCCAAACATCTTTTCAGTATCTGCAACGCTAATACCAATGATTTGTCTTTCTCCGCTCTCCATTTATTTATCAGCGCCTCACCTAAAGTTACCCTAAAATCCACACCGTTTTCAACAGTCATTATATACTAATTGATCTTCAATCCTTTCGCCATCCAAATCAAAAAAACAGCGTAGTTCCATTAGAACTATGTGGTTTTTGCCAGATACCCAGGCTGAAACTCACGGAAAAACAATCAGTAAACCGGGTAAACAATTAATTAATCATTAACTAAATCTGGTGTTATTATGACAAAGGATTTTAATCGTTTTTACTTATCAAAACAGATGTTCCTGGGAGCAACCCTGCTTCTGGCATCTGTAGGATTGGCAACGGCCAGTCCGGCAACAGGAACTACGGGTACAGCCTTACCGAACCCTGTTGCTGCTTCTCCTCAACAAGCCAAATACATTATTAATGGAGTAGTCGAAGATCAGTTCGGTCCGATAGCAGGCGCCAATGTAGTTGAGAAGGGAACCACAAACGGGACAATTACCGATATGGACGGTAACTTTACCCTGGAAGTATCACCTAATTCCGTACTGGTCGTTTCATTTATCGGATTCAAGGAGCAACAGATTCCGGTGAATAACCAGAAATCATTACGGATTAAATTATCGGAAGACTCCCAGGCACTGGACGAAGTCGTTGTAGTAGGTTACGGAACACAGAAGAAAGTGAACCTGTCCGGCTCCGTTACCTCCGTAAATGTCAGCGAGATGGCCGAAAGCCGCCCGTTAACCAACATCTCTACGGCTTTGGCCGGAACTGCACCGGGGGTACAGATCACATCCAGCAACAATATCCCCTCCAACAACGGTGATGCGGATATTAAGGTACGCGGACAGGGAACATTGAACAACTCCTCTCCCCTGGTTATTATTGATGGTGTGGAAGGTAATTTGAACAGCGTCAGCCCGCAGGATGTGGAAACAGTCAGCGTATTGAAGGATGCTGCCTCATCGGCCATCTACGGTTCACGTGCAGCAAACGGTGTAATCCTGATTACCACCAAGTCCGGTAAGGCCGGCAGGATGAAAATCGACTATACCGGTTATGTTTCTTTCCAGAGCCTGAACAAGCCATACGACGTAGTCACCGACTATGCCAGCTATATGGAGTATATGAATGAAGGGATGCGCAACAGCAATAAGCCCGAACCTTTCTCCCAGAACGTGATAAATTTGTGGCGTGAGAAGTCGAAAGACCCGAACGGTCTGAATGAGCATGGTATTCCGAACTATCTGGCATATCCTAACAGCGATATCTTCGATGTGTATGAAACCGGTGTTTCCCATCAACACAGCCTGTCAGCAACCGGAGGTTCCGAAAAAGTGACTTATTATACTTCTTTCAACTATCTGAACAACCCGGGTATCCTGGAAAATTGCGGATACGAACGTTTCAGCCTCCGTGCCAATATCGACTCGCAGGTAAAAGACTGGTTGAAAATCGGTGTAAACCTGAGCGGATATACAGCCAATACAACTCCGGTCAGCGAGAACATCAACGATATCTATACCTACGGCTTAACCGGTGGAAACCCGGGTATCGCCTATTTGGACGACCAGAACCGGTTGGGTATCAATGCCAATAATGAAGATGACCCTCAGAACGCTACAAACAATCCATATAATCGTTTAAGGAATGTGAGCGGTAACATCGGAATAAACACGCTGAAAACCCGTATGTATGCGATTTTGACTCCGTTAAAAGGTCTGACTATCCAGGGTTCTTATACCTATGATTATTATGACAAACAAAAGGATTCGAAACCAAACTTCGTCCCGATGTATAATTTCCAGACGAATACGTTATATACAGATGGTGTGGGCCAGACAAGCATCTATAATTACAATGAAAAGACCTACAGGAATTTCATGGATGCCATCGCTCGCTACGAACGTAACTATCTGAATAACCGCCTGAGCACAAATATCATGATTGGTGCCAGCCAGGAACAATACAAACGTTCTTACTTCAGTGCCACCCGTAAGGATTTGCTCGACCCGTCACTGGGTGTAATCGGAGGAGCTATCGGCGAATCTTCCTCAACCGGTAATGTTACGGAATGGGCGATGCGCTCTTTCTTCGGACGTATCAACCTGGGTTGGGATGACAAATACTTATTGGAAGCCAACCTTCGCGCCGACGGCTCTTCCCGTTTCCAGAAAGATAACCGCTGGGGTTATTTCCCATCGTTCTCTGCTGCCTGGCGTATTTCGGAAGAAAACTTCATGAAAGACTTCACCTGGCTGGATAACCTGAAGATACGTGGTTCTTACGGTTCGCTGGGAAACAACACCCTGGGAAGCAACAGAGATAATGACGGCAACTACCTCTCGCAGTCTCTGTATGCACAGACCAACTACGTATTAGGCCGTGCCGTGGCAATGGGGCTTTCTCAAACTGCCATCGCCAATGCTAATCTATCTTGGGAAACGACCTATATCACCAACCTGGGAGTTGACTATAATATGTTTAGCAATCGTCTGAGCGGTAGTCTCGAATTCTTCAATAAGAAAACAGACGGCATTTTGATTGACCTTCCGGCTCCAATGGTTCACGGTAACGCGACAATTCCTAAGCAGAATGCCGCCCAGGTAACCAATAAAGGGGTTGAGTTCTCTGTGAACTGGTCCGACAGAGTCGGTAAGGATTTTGACTATAATGTAGGCTTCAACTTCACTTACATCAAAAACAATGTCGATAAATTTAAAGGAGACGAACCTTCGTACGATGGAGCCAGAATGTTGAAGGAAGGACTTCCTATCTGGTCTTTGTATGTCCGCGAAATTGACCGTATCATCCAGACAGACGCAGACCTGGCACTGGTTGAAACGATGTTGAATAACCCGGAAGTAGAAGGTAAAGTCGTATTCCCTTACGGAGTTCCTCAAAAAGGTGATATCCTGTATAAAGACCTGAATGGTGACGGACTGGTAAACGATGATGACCGTACCGTTATCGGAGACGGCCGGAACCCGACCTTCACGTATGGGGTGAACCTGGGATTCAACTGGAAAGGCATTGACTTCTCTACATTGATTCAGGGTGTAGCCGGCATTAAGGACGTATATCTGAGCAACCTGTATAAAAGTGGTGTCCGCCAGGGTTACCAGATGAACCAGGAAGTTATCGACGGACGCTGGTACGAAGGCCGTACGGATGCCAGTTATCCGCGTCTGCTGGACTATAGCGATACCCGTAACGAACAGTATTCCGACTTCTGGGTTGCCAGCAAGGCGTACCTGAAAATTCGTAACATCACATTAGGTTATACCCTGCCCAGCCAATGGACCAAGGTTGCCTATATGGACAGAGTCAGAGTATACGGAAGTTTGGAAAACTTCTTCACTTTCTCGAAGTGGAAAGGATACGACCCTGAAGTGAGCGGCGTTACCTATCCGACCATGCGTCAAGCTGTAATCGGTATCAATGTTACCTTCTGATCAGATTGTCTAACTAATAAACAGAATTATAAAATGAAAAAATATATCATGTCTTTTTTAGCAGCCTTATTCACATTGACAGGCTGTTACGACCTGGACAGGGCTCCATACGACCAGTTGAGTTCCAGTACTTTCTGGCAGACGGAAGACCAGTGTAAGCAAGGTCTTATGGGAGTTTACGCCTCCCTGAAAAACACCGACCTGTACGGTAAAATGTTTATGATAGACGTCAACTCCGATATTGCTGCCGGATATGACCAGTATGAAGCCCTTCAGCTGGGAACCTGTACCCCGCGTACCGGATTCCTGAACGGCAAATGGCAAAACGGATACAACGCCATTCAGCGTGCCAACCTGGCTATCCGCAGCATCGGCGAGGCTCCTATCGATGAAGTGCCTAAAAACCAGATGTTAGGTGAAGCCCGTTTTCTCCGTGCATTAATCTATTTCCACCTGCTGGACTATTTCGGAGGACTTCCCATATATGACGAAACGACCGACCTGGAAAAAGAGTTCAACAACCTGCTGAAACCCAGAAGTTCTGCAGAAGAGACACGCGCTTTTATCCTTGCCGACCTGGAAAAGGCATTGGGCGCCGGACTTCCCGACCAATGGAACGATGCAAACTACGGACGTGTTACATTGTCAGCAGCCCAGGCCCTGTTGGGTAAGGTTTACCTGTACGACAAACAATACGACAAAGCCATCGAAAACCTGGAAAAATCCCAGGCCGGACATGCATTACATGATGACTTCGCTGAGTTATTCACTCCGACGGGCCATACCAGTTCCGAAATGATTTTCTCCATCATCAACCTGGGAGGAACAGGAAACAGCTACGGTATGCCTTTATGCTTCTACGCCGGAACCCGTAACTCCTACGGCAGTTGCTGGAACAATACGGTACCTTCCACCAACCTGGTCGACATGTATGAATACAAGGACGGACGCCCGTTCGACTGGGACGAAGTATTCCCCGGCTTCAACTCCGACAACCAGGTTAAGGAACGTGTATTCAGATGCACGGTCAACAGCGACGGTTCGGAAGTACTGGATATCCCGGCTGAATCCGAAAAAGTAAAAGAGATGTACGAACAGCGTGACCCGCGTTTATCAGCCACCGTTATCGCTCCTTACACAACTTATCTGGGATGGAACCGTAACCAGGAACGTCTGATGACTTTCATCTTCGCGAAAAACGAAAAGGGTGACGTTGTTGCCGTAAACGAAAATAACGGTTTCATGCGAAACAATAAAGGCGGCTGGGAAACCTATTTCTGGAGAAAATTTGTACCGGAAGGCGACTGGAACGGACAAATTACCGACCGTGCCCATACCCCTGTAAACTTCCCGATTCTTCGTCTGGCAGATGTTTATCTGATGTTAGCAGAATGTTATAATGAAACGGGCAACCAGTCAAAGGCTGTCGAATACATCAACAAAGTTCGTGCCCGTGCCGGAATCGCCCTGCTGAATAGCGGTCCTTCTTATCTGGCCGCCAATACAAAGGATGAAGTATTCCAGCGTATTTTCCGTGAGAGAGCGTTCGAACTGGCAGGCGAAGGTATCCGCGACAGTGACCTGCGCCGTTGGAAATTATCCCATACTATATTGAACGGAGATGAATTCGGCATCACAGGAAAACGTATGCTAACCCGTGTATTCCGCGAAAACCGCGATTACCTGTGGCCAATACCCGCTACAGAAATCGAAATCAATCCGGATTTGACACAGAATCCGAACTGGTAATAACCCATCTATTTCAAAAAAAGAGGAGGTGTGTCAAAACATCCAAAATATGAAAATCACCCCTGCTACAGCTATGTGTGGCAGGGGTGATTTTGTTGAAAAGAGAGTTTTGGCACACCCTCCTCTTTTTCCTGACTTCGTCAATGCGCCACCCAAATCATTTCGGTTCATCGGCGAAGTCAAATAGTGAGCGTATCGCCCGATGTTTATCAGTCAGGAATAAGGTCTTAGTATAAATTTCTTCATTTTCAGGCATCTTCACTCTGATGGTAGTAATAGTTTTGACGGCATCAAATACCTTTCCTGCGCTCAGGTCAATGTTCTTTTCTTTGATAATTCGCTCCAATTCCTCATATATTTTATAGGCGACAAAGCAAATGCAAACATGTGTGCTTCTATTCTTCGTTCAGTAAAATGGAATATAGGACGCATCTCTAATGAGCCTTTTGAGATACGAAAAGCTCGTTCTACAACCCATAATCCGTTATACTCGGCACTGACCTTCTCCGCATCCAGAGGGGTGTTTGTAATTCTACATTGGTTTTGTTCATCAGTCCTGAGTCTGCTACTATGATGAAGTCTTCCCCAAGTGAGAAACGCTGTTTGAAGTCGTCTATCATAGGAATCATGGTATAGCCCTCGTATTGGCTCCCATTGAATAGTGAATAGGATAGTGGGTAACCGCCTTCGCTAACCAGAAGTCCAAGCACGACTTGCGATTCCGCTGTCTTACCGTCTTTCGAGAAGCCAGGTTCTCGTAGGTCATCTGTTTTTGCAGTTTCAAAGTATAGAGTAGTCACATCGTAAAACATCAATCCAATTTTTCCACCGAGCACTTTACGGGTATGTTCCACGCTAATCTGCTGCACTAACTCCCGTTGGGTATTGTACAGTTTATCCATGTAACGATAGATGTGATTCAGGTCAATATCTTCGTCATAGTAAGACTTGAGGTACTCTGTGGTGGCAAGTTTACTCGCAGGCTGAGATACACGTGCGATCACAAGATGTCGCAATATCTCGTCCGGTATGCGATTGAAGCCAATATTATCATAGATACAATCAAGCAGCAACTGAGTTCCGTTGATCAATACAGCATCCACATTGCCGACTACTCGTTTGGTCTCTTCGAGTTCTCGCTGACCTGCATAGCTGTTAATCCATCTTTAGGCGGCATCACACAAATTTTCCGTGTCTTCTATTGAGTCCGCGGTGCCAAAGCTCTTTATTTCCTCATACTTACCGGAGGATTTGCTTACTACAACGACACTGATAGTGCCAGAGCGGTTCTTTTTCTTGCGCACATACATGCCGCAAAATTACGTTTTTTAGCTTGCGCCACCTAAATCAAAAGATAACTCTTTGATAATCAATTCACGCCGTGGTGCGCAGAAAAGTGATGAAGTCAGGAAAGAGTACGTCACACAAAATTACAGGGCGTGGGTGAGCGGATATAATGTCGCCCTGGATAGTATAGATGTTTTTCCGAAGACCGTCTATATAACAAAGAAAATACCTACCCGCCTTTGGGGATTGGGCTGTCTGTCGGTTATGGGGCAGGACGATCCGGACTGTCGCCATATGTCGAAGTGGGGGTGTATTACAGGATTTGGTAATTTGATTTGATATTAATACTAAAGTTAGCCGTCTTGCTTGTGAGAGTAGGGTGTTTTTTGTGTTTAATAACATAATATTTAGCTTTGTGGTATGTAGATAAAATAATAAATTTAAAGCATTTATTAACTCTTTGTAGTTCTATAATCCATTTGTTTAACTTATTAAATTATTATTATGAAAAATCTATTATTTGCATCAGTGGCTTTTATGTTGTTTTTTGCGTGTAGCAACGAAACAGTATTTGATGAAAAGGATGATTCTACCATAGATGTCGTTACAAAAAGCATTAACGATAACGGCCCCTTTAATTTACATGATTGGAGAATAGAGGTTGTTGGGGCTATTATGTATCATGGCTTTGATATGGGTCCATATTGGTCGGATTATGAGAGTAAAGGGAAAACTACATTCTTGACCGGACCTCTAACAATCGAAGAAACAATAGCACAATTTGGAGGATGTATAGGATATAATATTTTAGGTCTTACGGATATTTCAAACTGGCTATATTCTTATAATATGCGTTATAATATTATATCTTTTCCTGGTCCACCTGATGGTTCTAACACAGAATCTGATGGCTCTAAAAAGGAAGAAAAGACTGCGTGGGAGAAGCTTAAGGATAGGTATGAAGGAGCAGCATTTATAGAAGAGAACAATTGTCCTCCAGGATCTTCTTTTACTTATGCACAAGCTGCAGCTATTATGGCTCGAATGGATAAGCAAAAAGACGATGAGTTTCTGCCTTTTGTTTATATTAAAGCATATCCCTTCACCTCTAGTTCCAGTATTATATGCTGGAGTCTTTACGGGGCAGTAAACAACAAGACGACAGGACTTATTTATAGCAATCCTTATACTAGGATAGCTAGTGGCATTTTAGAAGCTTACAATAATCATATATACTCTGGGGTTACGTGTAGCGACCTTAATTAAGAAAGAGGCAGTCTCAAGATTTGAGCAAATTATGGGTTTAAAGGTGCAAATAAAATACCAAACAGAAGTTATTCGCCAATTGATATACCATTAATTCGTTATGCGGATGTAGTCCTTTCTTTAGCTGAATGTTTGAATGAACAGGGAAAAACAGATTTGGGGTGAACCTCAATATTCTTATACTTGGGGAGGTAACCATTTATACAACTGGGCTATTCCTAGGTCTGAAATTCAGATGAATGAAAACCTAAAACAAAATGAGGGTTGGATAGACTAATCCATTCTTATAAATTTCTATTTCATGAGGGTGTCAGATTACTTTGACACCCTCTTTCTATTATTCTATACAATCAACAAAGTGCGTGCTCGTATCGATTAGTATTCCCAACCCGGTGTAGATGTCAAATTCGTATTAAGCTCTGTTTCACTCTTGGGGACAGGCCAAGTATACCACTGGTCGCCAATCCAATCATAAACAGTACCTCCGGTACTCTCTGTTCCGCCCCATGCATGCTGGGCAACCTTTTCACTGAATTTTGTTTCTTTCAACGTACGCCAACGCATTTCATCAAAAAAGTTTATACCTTCGTTCACAAACTCACGACGACGTTCGTCACGCACATAGTTACGTGCAGTTGTCTGATCTGAGAAGCTAGAAGCCATAGTCGGTATACCGGCACGGTCACGGACCTCTTTCACCTTGGCCATAGCACCTGCCAAGTCATTCTTTTCAACAAGTGCTTCGGCCCACATCAACAATACATCTGCATAACGAATGATAGGTTCATCTACCGGATTCTGCTCACGACGCAGGTATTCCAACCCCTCACCGATAAATTTACGATGAATATATTTAAATTCAGCCTGTGCATTCATAAAACCGGAAGCATAATAATCGTTCGGTAACTCCGGATTGGCATTCGGTTCGGCATTTGCCTGATCTGCATAATATTTACCAGCAACAGGCCAACGGAACGTGTACCATGCTTCTGCAGTAGAGTTACTATTTACCCCCAGGTAATTGGCGTAAGGTGTCACTACATTATAAGCTAAACGCGGGTCACGATTTGCGTATGCAGTTTTCAAACGAGCCTCATTACCTTCCGGCAAATAAATAGCCTGGATTTCTTCGGGTAATTTATTAAGTTCAGTATCAACAGCCTTGGTGACCGTAGAATGGATTTCCTTTCCATTAACGAACTTATCACGAATGAAGAAAACTTTACGATATTTCGTATGCCCTTCTGCAGCTTCCATATCAGTCACTTTCTTCCAATCAGACAAATAATCTTCCCAGGCAAATTTTTTAACTGTCTGCCCATCCATCTCTTCATAAAGGTTTACCAACGCAGGAGTCACCTGCAAGTCACCCCAACAGCCACGGCTATCTTTAGCTCCCTGGGTAAATGCCGCACAATACTTTTGTATTCCCGTACCATATCCCGTAGGATCTTCTATATACTGTACTGCCAAAATAATCTCTTCACAACGCTCGTTAGCAACCTTGAACAGTTGTTTGTAGTCTGGGAACAATTTGTAACCACACTCACCTACCTTAGCAAAGTCTGCTATTGCTTTATCATACTCCTTTGTCAACAGATATGCTTTACCACGCAAAGCATAAGCAGCCCCTTTACTTACTCGTCCTTCTCCTTGGATTTGATTGTCAGGTAAATTCGGCTCAGCTATAGCATCGCTTAAATCCTTAATAACTTGAGCCCATATCTCCTGTTCCGAACTTTGAGGCTTATCACATTCAGACGGGTTCACCGGTTCCGTATACAAAGGTACCCCTAATCCACCATTACCGAAAAGAATGTTCAAACGATCGTAAAAGAATGCACGAAGTACTTTACACTCAGCTATCAAACGAGCTTTTTTAGCTTCATTAATAGGAGCATTTTAATACCAGCTATAGCGGCATTAGCCCGATGCACACCGTCATACATCCATTGCCATGTTTTTAAGAAAAACCCGTTACTGGGATTTACCGATTTAGTAAACAAGTTTTGCATGCCATACTCACCTTGTCCAGTCATACCAAACGCATCATACCCATAATAACCAATCATGGCATCAGCTCCAATAATTTGATTTCCATGGAAAGGTCTCTGCAAGGAGTAATACACACCAATAACGCCCTGGTCAACGCTTTCTTCGGTAGTCCACATAGTACCACTGGAAAGTTTATCGTTGGGTGCCGTATCCAAAATATCCGTACAAGATGTTGCGACTCCAAAAACAGCCGCCAATGTTAATAAATTAAATATCTTTTTCATCTTTATGTGCTTTTAATTAAAAGGTTACAGACAGACCTCCGGAGAACATACGTGCAATCGGATATGCGGCAAGCGAACCACCCAATTCAGGATCTACACCAGGGAATCTATCGGATTTGAAAGTCAACAAATTTTCACCGGATACAAATACTCTCAAATTATTGATCTTAGCCGGTGCTACCCATTTTTTAGGTAATGTATATCCGATTTGTAATGATTTCAGCTTAACAAATGAAGTATTATACAAATAGAATGTATTTGAAGGGGTAGTACCACCGGAAGTAAGCAGACGAGGATACTCGTTAGAGATTCGGGCATTCGGGTCAACTGCAGGATCGTAGGAAGAACCGATGACAACGCCCTGCTCATTTTTAATGATACCAGCATGTGAAGCTTCCGAATCGTAGAAATAATATCTGTTCCAAGCATCGCCAGGCAAAGCATCACCAGTATTAGTAATCATAGATCCATTCGCTCCTTTTGAATTGATGTAATGATAACCGCCAAAGCGTCCGGACCACATCATATTCAAATCAAAACCACGCCAAGAAGCATTGATATTAAATCCTAAAGTAATCTTCGGGGTCGAACTCTTACCGGTAAATTCGCGGTCATCATCATTTCCATATTTACCATCACCATTCAAGTCAGCCATGATCAAGTCGCCATACCATAAATTGGAACCATCAGAATTGATCTGTTTCAAATTATTGTTGAAGGTATATCCAGCAGCCAACATAGAAGCAACCCAATCCAAATCAGCCTTTGTACGGATCATACCATCACGAGGTCCTCCCTGCGGATTAACACTGCCATCAGCTAATTTGTAAGAGCCGTCACCGGAATAAGGACGGCGCAAGAAAAATTCATCGATCATGTGTCCTTCTACACGACGAGTGTCACCTCCGGTAGAAACATCAGCCAAATTGGTGTAACGCCATGTAGGATTCCCCCAGATATCTTTAACATTTTCATCCAACTCATAGCTCAATTCACCTTTAAAATCGGTTACTTCATTCTTATTAAAGGCCAAATTGAGTCCTATGCCATAGCGGAAATCTTTAATCTGATCGTTCCAGCCCAAGTTCAGTTCAATACCGTGGTTAGACAAGCTGGCCGTGTTTGACATTGGAGCACTGATACTACCCATTGTTTTATACATAATGGAGTTGGTAAGAATATCCGAAGTCTTTCGCAAATAGAAGTCGGCTTCCAGGCTCAAGCGTTGATTAAGGAAAGAAGCGTCCAGACCGATGTTATAGGTGGTCACTTTTTCCCAGGAAAGAGCCAGGTTCTGGATAGAAGATTGTATCAAACCATTTTGCACTCTTTCGTCAAAAACATTGTTCACTTTCTTATACAAAGCTTGCCAGTCATAATTTCCCCCTACAGTATTACCCAGCGATCCATAAGAAGCGCGAAGTTTTAAATTACTAACCGCATTTTTGAACGGTTCGAAGAAAGGTTCTTCACTGATACGCCAAGCGGCAGACCCTGATGGGAAAAAGCTGTTACGATAGCCGGGTGCAAACTTGGAAGAGGCATCTGAACGGAAGCTGAATTCGAGCAGGTAACGGTTATCATAAGCGTAATTTACACGCCCGAAATAAGAAAGTATAGCATTTACCGACTTGGCATCACCTTCAATGGATTGCATTTCCGCACCGGATGTGATATCGGTGATACTCCAATCTATCAAACCTTTCTTTGTTGCTTTGAACCCTGTAGTTTCACCACGATACTGCTCATAACCGAACAAGCCGGCTACATCGTGTTTTCCGAATGTGTTGTTATAACGTAGCAGCAAGTCTGCCGTATAACTGGTCGATTCGTAAGAATAACGATAGGTGGTAGCCTGGTCCAGAACACCTAGTCCTTCTTTCGGTGTTTCAAAACTTTCGCGGAAACTATAACGAGGCAGGTTTTGAGAGTAATGTTCGTCCTGGCGGCTATACTGGCTCCAGTTGAATTTGGCTTCAGCCACCAAACCTTTCAAAGGCAACTCAACGTTGGCATACCATGTCGTATTGAGGCGCGTATATGTATTCTTTCCTCCATTGGCAGCCACCGATTGCAAAATATTATCCTTCTGGGTCACTTCCGGATGTTCGCTAGCCCCATATTTACCATCATAGATAGGAGTCTGCCCCGGCCATGCCTGAAGCAGGTAAGTCATGGACGTACTTCCCGGATCCTTAAACTCTTTGGTTCCATAGGTTTGTGTTCCAAAGGTAATGATATCTGCTATTTTTGTTTCTATATTGGCACGGATATTGAAACGCTCCATGCTCGTGTTGTCCAATGTTCCCGGATTATCTTGATAACCAAGTGAAAGCAGGTAGGTTGTATTTTTATTACCACCCGACACATTGACACCATATTTCTGGTAGAAAGCTGGTTCAAACAGGATCTGTGCCCAGTCTGTATTCGGGTATGCCAACCAGTTTGGTATCTGCTGTCCTGTTACAGGATTAGTATAGACCCCATTCGGGTTCAAATCTGCTTGACGCCATTCTTCAATACTATCAAGACTATAGTCAGGTGTATTGGCCGTCGGATTGGCATTCAACTTGGCGATATTGTGCAACTCCATGAAATCTGCCGTACTTGACATCAATTTGAAATCGGTAATCGGCTTTTCCTGTGCAAACATAGCATTGAAAGTCACTCTTGGGCTTTCGTCTTTTTTCCCTTTTTTGGTTGTTACCAAAATAACACCGTTGGCTGCACGTGAACCATAGATTGCCGCCGCACTGGCATCTTTCAAGATTGAGATGCTTTCAACGTCATCCGTATTCAGCGGAGCCATATCAGCAGCAACACCATCGACCAATACCAATGGACTACTATTGTTGAATGAACCTTGGCCACGCACCTGGATACCGATACTTTCGTCACCAGGGTTACCACTTCCTTGAGTAACGCGTACACCTGGAGCCGCGCCCACCAAAGCCTGTCCGAGGTTCATCACCGGGCGGTTGGCTATTTTTTCCGCACTAACGGATGCTACCGAACCTGTCAGGTTCACTTTCTTCTGCGTACCATAACCAACTACTACCACTTCTTCCAACGCTTGCGAGTCTTCTTTTAGGTTAATAGTAAATGACGTTTGGTTTCCTACAGGGATCTGTTGTTCCACGTACCCGATAAAAGAAACTACCAAAACAGCATTAGAAGATACCTCCAAATCAAAATTACCGTCCATATCGGTAATCGTTCCATTGGTTGTCCCTTTTTCAACTACGTTGGCACCCGCTATAGGTCCCAAAGCGTCTTCAATTGTTCCGGTTACTTTTTTCTTCGCTTGTTGAGGAGAAGCAACAAGCGCATCGGAAACGGGAATCTCTATTCCCGGATTGGCTGAAGCCAACCCCACAGATGTCAAAAGCATAGTTGCTCCTAAAAACATCCGTTTTGATAAATAAAAACGATTAAAATCCTTCGTCATAATAACACCAGATTTAGTTAATGAATAAATTGTGTTTGCGCACACCAAATCACTATTACTTGTTGTGCAAGAATTTTAGCCCGTTCGTTTCACATAAAAAGGAAATAGTCCTAGCTGGACTGTGTCCATTTATTCATTAACTAATTATTAGATTTTGGCTCATCACTAATTCTTTACAAATAAGAAAACAACTGAGAATAAAGCTCTTTCTCTTTTTGTTTTTCAATAGCAGAACAAAAGCAGTTCAGAAAAGTCGTTAGAATTCTATTACTTAATATTAATAGAAAAACAGTAATTGATATAACCGAATTTTGAAAAATGAATGTTCTATTTCTACCTGTCAGAACTTCAATAGTTAGTGCAAATTGACCATAATCTATGCACTATATTCATATACAGCCCATTACTATTGTGTTAATTTTTTATTTATGGACAATAGATGCACCTATATTAGACAAAAATGTATGTTAATATATCATACGATACGTTACTTTTGCGGCTGTTCTGCTTTGTTCCATAATAAGGACACAGTTCAGCTAGAACTACACTCTCCACAAAAAAAAGGATAAGGCATTAATCAATAACACCTTATCCCATAAACATTTCCTTATCAAAAGAACTTCTTACAATTCCTGTTTAAGGATTATTCTTTTAAC